>CACXEB010000179.1 GCA_902766515.1 uncultured Eubacteriales bacterium | reverse complement strand
TGCGTTTCTTCATCCTCTTCCGCGCCGTCCACGGTCACCGTCAGCCGGGGCAGGGGCACCATCGTCACCTGCGGCACGGGGCTGGGCGACGGCGTCGGGGACGGATCGTCCCCGGTCTCCGGCGCTGACGGTTCGCCCTGGGTGTCCGGTGTCGCCGGCGTTGCCGTGGGCGTCGGGGACGGGTCGTCCCCGGTCTCCGGTTCCGACGGCTCGTCCGGGGTATCCGGCGCAGACGGCGTCGGTGTGGGCGTCGGGGCAGGGTCATCCCCGGTCTCCGGTTCCGACGGCTCGTCCGGGGTATCCGGCGCAGACGGCGTCGGCGTGGGCGTCGCTTCAGTTTCCCGATCAGTTTCCTGATCGGTCTCCGTTTCCGGGACTTCACCCGGCGCATCCGGGACCGCCGGCGTTGGCGTGGGCGTCGGGGCCGCCGGTTCGTTCCCGGAATCCGATCCGGGCGCTTCGTCCGGGGTGTCCAGCGCAGCCGGCGTCGGCGTAGGCGTCGGGGACGGATCATTCACGGGTTCCGTTTCCTTCACCCCGTCCGGGGTGTCCGTCACAGGCGCCGTCGTTTCGACAGCCGGATCCGTCTCCCCGGCCAGCGCCGTCAGGACGCCGGTCAGCGCCAGCACCGCCGCCAGCAGGCAGCAGGCCGCGCGGCAGAGCCGCTTACTCGTCGGCCTCCGGGTCTTCATCCGCCGCAATCTCTTCATCCACATCATCCGTTACCTCGGTTTCCGGCTCTTCTTCCCCGCCCTCGTCGATCTCGTCGGCCTCCAGTGTCGTGACCACGACGCTCATGCCGAAGTTGACCGCGGCGTCCGGGGTGAAGCTGATGAGCACGCGATAGCTGGTCTCGCCGGTGCCGCTTTCCGCCACGGAGGAGACCAGGGTGACCTCACCGCTGTAATTCTTGGATTCGTCCGCTTCCAGCTCGATCAGCACCTTGTCACCCACATGGATCTCGCTGCGGCTGTCCTCGGGCACGGTCGTTTCGACGCGCATGCCGCTGCGGGGATAGAGCACCGCGATGACGCTGCCGCTCTGGATGCTGCCGCCCTGGCTGGCGCTCAGGGAGCCCACGACGCCGGCGGAACCGGCCGTGATTTCCGTACCGCTCATGTAATAGCCGTCAAAGGTGCCGTCCAGCGTCTCCAGCAGCAGGTCGCCGCGCTTGACGCTGGCGCCGTCCTGGACCGCGAAGCGCACGATGGAACCGGAGGCCGTCACGGCGGTCGGGCTCACGCGGCTCACCGTGCCGCGCCCGATGCGCTTGGTGGTGGTGTTCGCCCGGTCGCGGTAGATATCCACGGAGTCCCCGGGAATGAAGGTGCCGGTGAGCACCTTCACCTGGTAGCTGGTGCCCTCGATGGACGTGATCACGCCCTCACCCGCGCGGTCGGCGTTGCTGCGGCACTTCAGGTACACCGTCTCGCCGACATGCACGAACTTGGTATCCGTCGCGTTGTAGGCGTTGTCCGTGGACGCGGACACGCTGTAGGAGGACGCGCCTTCCAGGTACATGACCGCCCCGTAACGGCTGGCCACGGTGGCCGCGGAATCCCCGGGCTCGCCGAAGATGCCGGTCACGGTGCCGTCCTCCTCGGCATAGACCTTGGTGGTCCGGAGGGAGTACAGCGTGTCATCCGCGCCGACCTCCTGGCCGACCTCCACGTTGACCTGGGCGACCGTGCCGCCGATCGGGGCATAAACCTCAACGGTCTGCCCGGCGGCCACCGTGCCGGTCATGGTCAGGCTGTCGGCCAGCGCGGCTGCGGAAAGCAGGGAGAGCGCACATACAAGGGAGAGCGCGGTCATCAGGATACGTTTCATAAAGCGGGTTCTCCTTTCTTCGTTTGCCGGATTGCTTGATTGCCTGGTGTTGTATTGCCATACGCCATGTGAGGTCCATCACATGGATCGCAGCGCGTCAATGGGGTTCAGCCGGCTGGCCTTGCGGGCCGGCGCCCATCCGAAGCCGATGCCCACGGCGGCGGAGAAGCCGACGCCCAGGGCGATGGCGCTGCCGGACAGAACGAACGCCGTCCCCAGCATGCGGCAGAGGCCGTAGGAGAGCGCCAGCCCCATCACCACCCCCAGCAGGCCGCCCAGCATGCTGAGCATAAAGGACTCGATCAGGAACTGGGCCTGGATCTGCCAGGGGATTGCCCCGAGGGCCTTCTTGAGGCCGATTTCCACGGTGCGCTCCGTCACGGTGGTCAGCATCATGTTCATGATGCCGATGCCGCCGACCACCAACGCGATGGACGCGATGCCCGCCAGCAGGCTGCTCATCATGCCAAGCATGGTGTTCATCGTCTCCTCGATGGAGGCCATGGACGTGACCGTAAAGCAGTCGTCCTCAAAGTCGAAGATCTGGTCCATCAGGTTCTCGATGTCCGTCTTCGCTTCTTCCGAGTCCGCCCCCTTCGCCAGGTACACGGTGAAGGTGCTGACCTCGTTGCTGTTGTTGATGGACAGCGCCGTGGTATAGGGGATCATGATGTCCGGGCTGCCGGAGAAGATGGCCGCGATGCCGCCGCCCGAGTCCTCCTCGTACCGCCCCACCACGGTGAAGGGCAGGCCGGACACGTAGAGGGTCTCTCCCACGGGATTGACGCCGAAAAAGAAGGTGTCGATCATTTTCTGGCTCACGACGCAGACGTAGGACCGGTTGGCGTCGTCGATGAAATTGAGCCGCCGGCCCTGGACGATCAGCTCATCGTTCAGGGTAAAATAATAGGCGTTCTTGCCGGATACGGGGATGTTGGTCTCGACCGTGCGGCCGTAGGAGACCCGGCCGTTCAGGCTGACGCTGGGCACGATGCCGTCCACCTTGTCCAGCGCCGCCACGCGCTGCAGGTCGTCCGGCGTCATGCCGCTCTTGAGGTCACTGCCCGACACGGTGACCGTCAGCGTACCGACGCCCATGCTGGAGAAGGACGAAGCGATGGAGCCGGAAACGCCGGACACGGTGGAAATCAGCGTGATGACCGCCGTGACGCCGATCATGATGCCCAGCAGCGTCAGGAAGGACCGGACCTTGTTGCCGCGGATGTTGTCCACCGACATGACGACGCATTCCCACAGCATCACGAGGGTGGAGCGGATCGCCTTAAGCATCGCCGACGCTCCCTCCCTCCGTGATCTCGCCGTCGATGATCCGCACGATGCGCCGCGCGTGGGAGGCGATGTGCATATCATGGGTGATCATGATGATCGTGCGGTGCTCCTCATTGAGCTCCCGGAACAGCGCCATGATCTGCGCCCCCGTCTTCTGGTCCAGCGCGCCGGTCGGCTCGTCCGCCAGCAGGATCGAAGGGTTGCCCACCAGCGCCCGCGCGATCGCGACGCGCTGCTGCTGGCCGCCCGACAGCTGGTTGGGCATGTGGTCCATCCTGTCCTCCAGCCCGACCCGCTTCAGCATGGCTTCCGCGCGCCTGCGCCGCTCGCGCGGCGGGATGCCGGCGTAGATCAGCGGCAGCTCCACGTTTTTCCGCGCGTTCAGGCGCGGCAGCAGCTGGGAGTTCTGGAAGATGAACCCGATTTCGCGGCTGCGGAGGGCGGCCAGCTCGCGCTCGTCCATCTCCTCCACCTCGCGCCCCCGCAGGGTGTACTGCCCCGCGGTCGGCGTGTCCAGGCACCCGATGATGTTCATCAGGGTGGACTTGCCGCTGCCGGAGGGGCCCAGCACGGACAGGAACTCCCCTTCCTCCATGGTCAGGTTGATTTTCTTCAGGATGTGCGCGGTCTCCTCACCCATCTTGTAGTCCTTGTCGATGCCGCGCATCTCAAAGAATACGCCGTCCGCCATGTCAGTTGCCCCTGCCGTTGCCCGGGTTGCGGTTGTTCGTCCAGTTGTTGTTACGGTTCTGGTTCTGGTTGTTGGTGCCGCCCGGGCGGTTGATCTGCTGGCTGCCGAACATGCTGCTGAAGAGCGACGACAGGCCGCCAGCCTCCTCCTTCTTGGCGACGGCGTACACGGTTTCACCGTCGGACACGCCCGATTTGATCTCGACGTAATTGCCGTTGGACACGCCGACGGTCACGGGGTTCTGCGCCATGCTGCCATCCGCGGCCTGCTTGTAGACGAAAGCGCTGTTGTCAAACGACGTGCTGATGGCGTCCATCTTCAGGATCACGACGTTGTTGGCCTCCTGCTGCGGGATGGTGACCGTCGCCTGCATGCCCGGATAGACATTGTTCACGCCGGAGGTGTCCACGTCGATGGTCGTGGTGTAGTAGGCCACGTTGTTGCCCGTATAGGAGGCGTAGTCGATCGCGGAAATGGCCGAGTTGAAGGTTGCCCCGATGGACGAGACCGTTACGCGGCAGGTCTGGCCGATGTCCACCGCCGTGATGTTGCTTTCGCCGATGCGGATGGACACGCGCATGTGGTCAAAGTCCGCCACCTGGACCAGCGTGGCGTTCGCGCTGACCTCATCGCCCTTTTTGACCTCAAGCTTGTTGATTTTCCCGTCGAACTCCGCCGACACCGTGGTGCCGTCCGACAGCCGCAGCAGCCGGTCGCCTTCCCTGACCAGGTCGCCGACCGCCACATACACCTCGCGGACCTTCGCGGCGGCAGGTGCGTTATAGGTTTTATTGTTCACCAGCTGCATGGTCCCGCTGAAGCTCAGCGAATTGGAGATGCTGCCCGTCACGGCCGTATACGCGTCATAGGTCACGCGGTACTCCGCCCGCAGCTGCTGGTAGCCGATCCATCCCGCGCCGCCCAGCAGCGCCAGGATGACCAGCATGATGATCAGGCGCTTCACCCGCCTGCGTTTTTTCCGCTTCTGGCCGGCTGCCTTCCTGCCTTTATCCTCCGCAGGTGTCTGACTCATGCCGATGAGACCTCCTCCAAGATGGTTGCCCGTCCGCCGCGCCCCGCGCGCGGAATCATGTTCAGTATACAGAAAAAAGCGGCAAAAATCAGCAAGGGATTGTGAATAAATCGTGAACAATCACCACAAATGGCCGGAATACGAAAGGAAGGCCCGGCCTCACTGAAACCGTGCCTTCTCTTGATCGGAACGCGCCCGTGGAATCACACAGGATCCGTCGTCAGTCTTCCGGCGGATCGACATGGGGCCGGAGCACCAGCTGCCCGTCCGGACAGTCCATGCCCTCGGCGTCGCAGGTCAGCGTCCGGCCGTCCCAGGACAGCGTGCCCTTCAGGGTGCCCGGGCCGTCGGGCGAGCAGAACTGGATCGTGAGCCGGCCGTTTTCCGCGCCGTACGCGCCCAGCCAGCGGGCCGCCCCGTCGCCCACGCGGATCACGGAAGGGAGCCACTCGCCGTGCCCCATGACGAAGTTCACCAGCCGGTCGAAGCTCACGCACAGCCGGTCTTCCTCCCGGCTGACCGTCACGATGGCCGTGCTGCCCCATTCCGTATCGTACTCATACTCACCCTCCGGGATTTCCGGCGCCGTGCCGTCATCCGCCGGGCAGGCATAGCCGAGGGCGGCGATCCGCGTCTCCAGCTTTTCCTGGTCACCCACCGTGCCGGGCTGCGCGTCCACGGAGGGGAAGAGGTATTTGCGGAACATCAGGAGCTCCGCGGCGATGTCCTTCGTCGCGCAGGTCGCGGCCACCACCATGTCAAGCTTCTCATCCACCATGCAGACCTGACCGTACATGCCGTCGCCGCGGTACCGGCCCTCCGTGCAGCGCCAGAACTGGTAGCCGTATCCCTGGGTCCATTCGTTCTCCGGGTCCGGATGGCCGTTGCTGTTGTCGATATGGCCGCTCGTCGCCAGAATGACCCAATCCGCCGGCAGGACCTGGATGCCCTGCCACTTGCCGTGATCGAGCAGGCACTGCCCGAACCGCGCGATGCTGTCTGAGCTCAGGTACAGGCCGAAGCCGCCGATGCAGACGCCCTGGGGCGACCGGTCCCAGTTGGGCGCCTGGATGCCCAGCGGATCAAACAGGCGCGGCTTCAGGTAGCTGACCAGGTCCTCACCCGCGGCCCGCTCCACCATGCAGGCCACCAGGTAGGTGCCGAAGGTATTATAGTGGAAGTGCGCCATCGGCGGATACTGGACATCGTGCGACAGGACATGGCGCGCCCAGCTGATCGTATCGTCCTCCGGCGCGCTGTCCGACGCCGGGTCCAGGCCGGAGCCCATGCACAGCAGCGTCCGCAGCGTGATGGGCCGCAGCGCGTCCTCCCGACCTTCGGGGATCTCGTCCGGCAGGGCATCCACCACGCTCGTATCCCAGCTGAGCAGCCCCTCCTGCACGGCGAAGCCCGCCGCCGCGGAGCAGAAGGACTTGCTGAGCGAGTACAGGGTATGCGGCGTCCGGTCGTCATAGGGTTGCCAGTTGAAGCGCCGGACCACCTTGCCGTACCGGAGCAGGATCAGGCTGTGCAGCTGCACCGTGCCGCTCAACCGCTCCGCCTCGTCCAGGAACTTCAGGAGCCCCGCGCTGGATATCCCCGCGTCCTCGGGGGTCAGCCATTCCTCAAACTCAAAATCGATCACGTTATATGCCCCTTTCCCGCTTTTCTTCCGTTGTTCACACAAAACTTCCAACCAACCTTATTGTAAGCCGGAAACGCCTGGCCGTCAAGCGGTTTTCCATCCGACCCGCAGACGCAAAGCAGCCCCTCTTGCGAGGGGCTGCGGTTGGGCAGGCTCAGTTTCAGTCCGCCACGGTGCAGTACATGAAGTACTTATAGCCCAGCGGGTTGGAGAAGAAGCCGCTGACGCTGTCATCCAGCATATAGATATCCGTGTAGTAATAGATCGGGGTGATCGCGCCGGTGCTCATCAGCAGGTCTTCCGCGGCATGCATCATGCCATAGCGGGCTTCCTTATCCGTGCAGCTCTTGATCGCGGCGATCGCGGCGTCATAGGTTTCCGCCCAGGTGCCGTTTTCAACCTTCAGGTCCACACCGAAGGGGGTCAGGTCCATGGAATAGACAGCCGCTTCAGCATGCGCACCCTTGCCGAACTGCGAATCGTTGTTGCCGGAGTTGGACACCCACATGTCGAGGAAGGAGATCGGATCGTTGTAGTCTGCCAGCCAGCCGTTGCGGGCCACGGTATAGTCGCCGGCTTTGCGGGTGTTCAGGAAGGTCGCCCACTCCTGGTTGGTCATGGACATGTTGATGCCCACGCCCGCCAGCACGGTCTGCAGGTACTCGCCGATCGCCTTGTGGCCTTCGCTGGTGTTGTACAGGTATTCCATGCTCGGGAAATTGGTGAACTGGCCGGTAGCTTCATCGTAGTCATAGTACTTCCGGAGGGTCTCGATGGCGGTGTCCCAGTTGGCCTCATAGGCATCCGCTGACACATCCCAATAACCGGCGTACTCGTCAGACGGACCGGCGACCTCGTAGAACTGATCAATGCCGTTGGCGTCGGTCAGGCCCAGGGCCACAAAGGAGGAGGCGGGCTGCTGGCCGGCCTTGCCGATTTCGGTGACCACGTAGTTGCGGTCATACAGCAGGCCCAGCGCGAAGCGGATCTCAGCGCGCGCCTTCTCGGCGTCACCGCCGGTCAGCTCGCAGCCTTCGGGCAGGATGTCTGCGTTGACGTTCCAGGACACGTAATAGGTGCCCATCTGGGAGCCCACGAAGAACTCGGTGGGATAGGCTTCCTTCAGCGCGTCGATCTCGGCGTTCGGGACATCATCGATCATCAGCCAGTCGCCGTTCTGGAAGTTGGCCAGCATATTGTTGGCGTTATCGGAGAGGTAGAAGTTCAGCTCATCCATCGTCACGCTGTCCGCCTGGAAGTAGTTCTCGTTCTTGGTCAGCGTAATCACGGAGTTGTGATCCCAGCGGGTCATGGTATACGCGCCGTTGCAGATGTAGGTGGCCGGGTCGGTCGCCCATGCTTCGTTCGCCACGATATCCTCACGGACGGGCAGGAAGGTGGGGAAGGCCAGCAGCTCGTTCCAGTAGCTGACATCGTTGTTCAGCGTCACGACCAGGGTCTTGTCGTCCACAGCTTCAACCGCCAGGTCGTTCGGGTAACCCTTGACAACCTCGAACATGTAGCCGTAGTCGGCGCCCAGCTCTTCGGAGGCGGCGCGCTTCCAGGCAAATTCGAAGTCCTTCGCGGTCAGCGCCTGGCCGTCGGACCACTTCAGGCCGTCTACCAGCGTGTAGGTGTAGGTCGCGGTGCCGTCTTCGTTGATCACAGCAGCGGGCAGATCAGACGCCAGGTCCGGCACGATTTCCAGCGCGCCATTGGCGTCCTGGGCCCACTTGCTCAGGCCGGAGAACAGATGAATGATCATCGTCGCGCCGTCCACGGCAGAGTTCAGGGCGGGGTCGAGGGTGTCCGGCTCGGAGGCGATGCAGACGTTCAGGAACGTCTTCGCGTCTTCCGCGCTGGTCATCGCGACGCAGGACATGAGCATCATGACCGCCAGCATGAGCGCAAACAGCTTTTTCATGGTAGAGTTCCTCCTTGTAAATAATATGCTTCAAAATGCGCGCGGGCGCATTATTGAATCAGGTTCAGTTGATCTCCGCCACACGGTGGCAGGCAACATAGTGGTTCGGCGACGCCTCGTCAAAGGGGGGCATGCTCTGGGCGCATACCTCTGTCGCGAAGCGGCAGCGCGTGCGGAAAGGACAGCCTGACGGGGCGTTCAGCGGGCTGGGGATATCGCCGGTCAGGACAATGCGCTTGTTGGCGCGCGCGGCCTTCGGATCCGGCAGCGGTACGGCGCTGAGCAGCGACTGGGAATAGGGATGCAGCGGCCGCTTGTAAATCTCGTCGGCATCCGCCAGTTCCACCATCTTGCCCAGATACATGACAGCGATCCTGTCGGAGATATGCCGGACAACCAGGAGGTCATGGGCAATGAACAGGTAGGTCAGCCCCAGCCGGTCCTGCAGCTCGTCAAACATGTTGATCACCTGCGCCTGGATGGAAACATCCAGCGCGGATACCGGCTCGTCGCAGACAATGAATTCCGGGTTGACCGCCAGCGCGCGCGCAATACCGATCCGCTGACGCTGCCCGCCGGAAAACTCGTGCGCATAGCGGGAGGCATGTTCGCTGTTCAGCCCGACATAGCTCAGCAGCTCCAGGATCCGGCTGCTGCGTTCCGCCTTCGTTGCGTACAGGTGATGCACATCCAGGGGTTCGCCCACGATGTCCGCCACGGTCATGCGCGGGTTGAGCGAGGAATAGGGATCCTGGAAGACCATGGTCGCCTTCCTGCGGAAAACCTTCAGGGATTCCCGGGACTGGATTTCCATCCCGTCATAGATGACCTTGCCCGCGGTCGGTTTGTATAAATGCAGGATGCTGCGTCCGACCGTCGTCTTCCCGCAGCCGCTTTCTCCCACCAGTCCGAGCGTTTCGCCCCGCCGGATGGTAAAGGATACGTCATCCACCGCCTTGAGGGGCCTGGTCCGGAGAAAGCCCTGGCTGATATCGAAATACTGCTTCAGCCCTTTGACTTCCAGCAGCGTCTTCTGGTCACTCATCAGCCTCGCCTCCTGTCACCGCGATGTCGCCGCCGTCCCTGATATTGATCCAGCAGCTGGAAAAGTGCGTTTCCGTCAGCTGCGCGCGCGGCGCGCGCTCTGTCAGGCACACCTTCATGGTCGCCTCGCAGCGCGGGGCAAACGGGCAGCCCGCCGGCATATTCAGTAGGTCGATCGGGGTGCCGCTGATGGGCTGCAGGCGCTGGCCGTTGTTCTCATCCCGGGGGATGGAACGCATCAATCCCTTCGTGTATTCATGGCACGGCGTATAGAAGATTTCATCGGCCGTACCCTGCTCGCAGATGCTGCCGGCATACATGACAATGACCTCGTCGCACATCTGCGCCACCACGCCCAGATCATGCGTGATCATGATGATCGCCATTCCCAGCTTCTTCTGCAGATCCTGCATCAGCTCCAGGATCTGGGCCTGGATCGTCACATCCAGCGCGGTCGTCGGCTCGTCCGCGATCAGGATATCCGGTTCACAGGCCAGGGCCATGGCAATCATCACGCGCTGGCGCATCCCGCCCGACAGCTCGAACGGATACTGGCGCAGGCGTTTGGCCGGCTCATTCACATTGACCAGCTGCAGCATTTCCAGGGCCCGGGCTTTCGCCTCTTTGCGGTTTCTGTCGGTATGCAGCGTGATTGCCTCCACCAGCTGGTGGCCAATGGTATAGGTCGGATTCAGCGAGGTCATGGGATCCTGGAAGATGATCGAAATCCGGTTTCCGCGGATGGTCCTGAGCACATCCTCCGACGCGCCCACCAGCTCCTGCCCGTCCAGGCGAACACTGCCCGATACGATTTTACCGGTCGGCGCGAGGATCTGCATAATGGAGTATGCGGTAACGGATTTGCCGGAACCCGATTCCCCGACGATGCCCAGGACACGCCCGTGCTCCAGCGTAAAAGAAACACCGTCCACAGCGCGGACTTCGCCCGCGTCCGTAAAGAAGGAGGTGTGCAGATCGTTAACTTCCAGCAGTGCCATGTGCGTTCAAAGACCTTTCCGGATAGATTCGCTGCGCCGTCAGGCGTTCAGCTTGGGGTCAAAAGCATCGCGCAGTCCGTCGCCGAACAGGTTGAGAGACAGCACGATCAGGCAGATGACCACCGCGGGAATGATCAGGCGGTAAGTATAGGATGTGATCCCGTTCAGGGCGTCGGAGGCCAGCGAACCCAACGAAGGCATCGGAGCGTTCACACCCAGGCCCAGGAAGGACAGGAAGCTCTCCGTAAAAATCGCGTTGGGGATCTGGAGCGCCGTGGAGATGATGATCACGGAAATGCAGTTGGGCAGCAGGTGCTTGCGGATGATCCAGCTACCCTTCGCGCCGGTCGCCTGCGCGCTCAGGACGTATTCCTGTTCCCGGAGGGAAAGGATCTGCCCGCGGATCAGGCGGGCCATGCCGACCCAGTACAGCAGGCCGAACACGATGAACATGGAAATGATGTTCGCGCCGATTTTCTCGAAGATCGTGTTCTCCACCTTCAGCGTCTTGTTCAGCACCACGCTCAGCAGGATGATGACCAGCGTATCCGGCAGGGAGTAGATGATATCGACGATCCGCATGATGACCATGTCGACCCGGCCGCCGAAATAGCCTGCGATGGAACCGATCGTCATGCCGATGATCAGCACGATGATGCTCGCGAAAAAGCCCACCGCCAGCGAGATGCGCGTCCCGTAAACCACCCGGATGAAGTAATCCCGGCCATGGGCGTCCGTCCCGAAGATATGCGGAAACAGGCGTTCCCCGTTTTCCATGCGCTTGAGCTCCGTCTTGCCCCAGGCAAAAGGCGCCAGATTGTTGTAGGAACTGTCTGCAGGCTTGCCCGGCCGCACGCCCAGCATGGTCTCGTAGGAATAAGGCCATACATAAGGCAGGATAACGCTGGACAGCGTGATCAGGATGATCATGATCAGGCTGAAGGTCGCCACCTTGTTTCTGAGCAGGCGCCTGCACCCGTCCCTGAAGAAGGTGCTCGACGGCCGCATATGGGATATATAGGCCTTTTCCTCCTCCGTCGCCGGCAGGAAAGCATCCGGATTCAGGTGCATGCTGAAGGGCTTGTTGGCTTTGAACAACACGGCTGCTTCCTCCTTACTCAAACTCGATGCGCGGGTCAACCGCCTTGTACAGCAGGTCGCTGACCAGATTCATGATCACGATCAGCGAAGCAAGGAAGATCGTCGTCCCCATGATCATTGTATAATCACGATTCGTAATGCTCGACACAAACTGCCGGCCGATGCCGGGCACGGCAAAAATCTGTTCCACCACCATGGAACCCGTCACGATGAAAGCCAGCATCGGACCGAAATAGGTGATCACAGGGATCAGTGAGTTCTTCAGCGCGTGGCCGAATATGATCGACCAGC
>CACXEB010000178.1 GCA_902766515.1 uncultured Eubacteriales bacterium | reverse complement strand
GGTGGCACCGGGATTGCCGCGGGATGTTGAACGGCAAGCCCGTAAGTACCGTGAACGCAAGAATACGAAAACGGATATGGGCACGCAGGGAAGCATTGCAGAGGAGCACCATGGCCTAAAAACGATAGACGCCTGGTTTCACTGACATTTCCGCACCCAATTCCCGCTGGCCTCAATTCGCCATTGTCGCAGCCTTCGCTCTTCGCTCTGGCTGCTCTGTGGCTCATTGGGACTCCTCCTGCCTTCATCGTCCACAGGACGCGGCAGGATACGTCCCATCCTGAGCATCCGCGCAGCGGATAGCGAAGGATCCGTTCTGTGGCAGGTGAACACAGTTGGAAAGCGGCAATTGGCTGATTGTATCAACCCGTGCTGCGTTTATGGATGCTTCCATTGTCTGCGATCTTTCCCGCCGATTGGATCCTTCGCTCGCTTCGCGGCTCAGGATGACAGATTGGCTCCGGAAAAGTCTGTTTTGCAAGCGTTTATATGTCTTTACGCTTTTGCGGTGTCTCTGGTATCAGCAGTCTTTCCCACCGCTTGGATCCTTCGCTCGCTTCGGGGCTCAGGATGACAGATTGGCTTCGGAAAAGTCTGTTTTGCAAGCGTTTATATGTCTTTACGCTTTTACGGTGTCTCTGGTATCAGCAGTCTTTCCCGCCGATTGGATCCTTCGCTCGCTTCGCGGCTCAGGATGACAGAATGGCTTCGATAAAGCCTGTTTTGCAGGCGTTTATGTGTCTTTATGCAGTTTCGGCGTCGCCATTGTCCGTAAACCACGATACAGGTATTGATCCTCCCCCAACCTTCATTTCCGGTCTTCATTCCTGATTCTTCACCTGGGACATCCCGCTGCGCTGCGGGTCGGCGGAATGACGCTCTGCGCAATGTCCGATGCTGCTCCTTCTTCTTCATTCCTCACTGTACTCGATCCTGCATCCGTTCCCCCTGGCCCACGCCTCGGCGTAGCTGCCGCGCGGGACGACGCACAGGGGCGGCTGTCCGAATAATGTGATCGCCCCCGGTTCGATTTCGACAAGGCTTGCGGGGAGGACAAGGCGCTGGATGTTCCAGGAACTGTTAAACGCGGATTTCCGGATGCGGAGAACGCCTTCGGAAACGGTCACGCCGGTCAGTTCGTTCATGTGGGCAAAAGCGTTGTTTTTGATTTCACGGATGCCGGACGGTACCGTGATCTCCCGGATGCCCGAAAATTCGAAGGCATTGGTGCCAATCTCCTTCAGCCCGGACGGCAGATGGATCTCCGTGAGGGCCTCGCAGCTGACAAATGCTTTCTCCCCGATCGCGGTCAGCCCTTCCGGCAGGATGACTTTTTCCAGGTGATCACAATAGCAGAAAGCCTGTTTCGGGACAGCGGTCACGCGCGCGGGCAGGCGGATCTCCGTCAGACCGTCGCAGCTCCCGAACGCTTCCTCTCCGATCACCTCCACGCTGTCCGGCAGGATGATGCCGGTGAGGTCATCGCATGATTTGAACGCCCGGGGACCGATTTCCCGGAGGCCTTCCGGCAGGATCACGCGCTCCAGCTTGTATTGGGACGCAAACACCCCGCCGCCGATCCGCAGCACGCCCTCCGGCACAGTGTATTCGGTCATGCCTTTCATGGAATCCGGCTCAATGTGGACCAGCGTCCCATCCGCCCGGTTCAGCAGCGCGCCATCCTGCATGCAGAAGTACGGATGGCCTTCCGGGACATGGACGTACACGCCCTTGAACGGGTCATCTCCCACTGTCATCAGGGACATGGGCAGCGTCAGGTCGCGGATCGCGCTGCCGCTGAACGCCCCGTCGCCGATAAAGGTGACGCTGTTCGGGATGGTGATCTGCTTTACTTTCCAACTGCGTGAAAACGCCTTCGCGCCGATCCGCTTCAGCCCGGCGGGCAGACGGATGGATTCCAGCTCCTTCCGGCCGATGATATGGTAATCCCCGCTGGGGTCGTCGAATGCATTTTCTCCGATCGCGGTGACGGGCGCGCCGCCAAGGGTATCCGGCACGCGGATCCGCGTCCAGAGGCCCTGGTACCCCACCAGTTCCGCACCGCCGTCCTCCATCATCCGGTACTGATAGCCCCGCACCTCGCGGATGCCCGGCGCCACCTCTATGGGGATGAAGCAGTATCGGACCTGCAGCCCGATCATCGCGACCGCCACGGCACCGGCAATGCCCGTGAGAAGCAGCCAGTGCCCACGGGGAATACTGAGGGCGGCGGTCAGCGATCGCCGGGCTTTTGTGACGGCATCCACTGTATCCTGCAGCTCGTTCACGGGGATGTAGGAACGGTTGAAATGCTTCAGCGCCTTCACAGTGCTGTGATAAATCATGAACTCTATGAAGCTGAACATCACCATCATCAGCCCCACCGGAAAGATGATTTCCGTCAGCTGGGAGGCGATAAAGAAGAGCAGCAGCCCGCCGTCGATCAGACCGGCGGTGATTGCAAAGCGCCATCCGGCCTGGCGGTAGGCAAAATACCTGAGGCACGCGCCGCCCGGCCCGCTGATAAATCTCTGCGCTTCGTCGATATTCCCCGTCGGCTGTCGGAGGTCCTCCATGACTGATGGAAACTTCTTTTCGGTCCGGTGCGCCGCGATCACGGTCGCGATCCAGGTCAGGAGCATCGAAAACCCCTTGATGATCAGGAAAAGGATCGGAGCGAGGATGATCTGCATGACGGTACCTCCTGAATACATATAAAGCGGCTCCGCATTGCAGCATCGTGGATCTGCCCGTATACCGCAAGGTGCAATACAATTCGGGGATGAACGCATGCAAAGGGAACCGCTTTATAGTACTATTATTCAGTTAGTCTGTCCAGCATGAAATTCGCTGTATCGGAGCGTGCGATTATTTACCAAGCCTCTGCAGGGCTTCCCGCGCTTCCTCGCTTCCCAGCTCCGCCGCCTGGCGGTACATCTCCAGCGCAAGCTCCAGGTTTTGCTCGACGCCGAGGCCGCTCTCAT
>CACXEB010000177.1 GCA_902766515.1 uncultured Eubacteriales bacterium | reverse complement strand
CGAGGGGAGCCGCGAGGGGGCACACCCTCGCGTACAATCCGCAGCAGCGGCATGTACGGTGCGAGGACGAAATCGCGTCAGCGATTTCCACCTTGCAGATTTGCCGCTCAGGCAAATCTGAGAGGGGGGTCCCGAAGGGGGGACGCCAGTCCCCCTTTCGGTCACTGTTCACGCAGGGAACAGTGACGTTCGAAAAAGTATTGAAAATCAGAAGGATTTATTCTATAATCGTTCCGGTGCGACGAACGGCTTTTGTTGAATGCATACCACCAAGGAGGCACACCGCCGCTATGCTCTGTTTCGAACCCCTGACCATTCCGGCAAAGGACGCGCTTCTGCCCTATTATTATCAGTATGGTGAGGGGTCATGCCAGCACTCTTTTGTTTCCTCCTACTGCATGAGCGGCAAATACGGAGACCGGGTATGCGTCCGGGACGGCTTTCTGTATACTTTGCGCGCTTCCCTGTGTGACGCGCGGGAGCGGGTCTACCTCTTTCCCCTGGGCGGCGGAAGCGATGAGGACGCGGTCCGGAGGGCGGTGGAGACCGTACTGGAGGACGCCCGCGCCCATGGCTGCGCCGCCCGGTTTGAAACCGTCACGGAGGGCGCGGCCGCGCTGCTGCGGCGCCTGTTCCCGGACCGCTTCCTGATCGAGGAAAAGCGGGAATACGCCGAATACCTTTATACCCATGACAGGCTGGCCCTGCTCCCCGGCCATGAAATGGCCTCCAAGCGCCACGATATCTCCACGTTTGAGCGGCAGTACGCCGGGCGGACGGCGGTGCGGCGGATCGAGACGCCGGAGCAGGTGGAAGAGATCAGGCCCTTCCAGGCCTGGTGGAAGGCGATGAAGATGGCGCGGGAGGAGGACGTGCAGCTGGAGCGCGAGGATGAGGCGATCCGCAGGGGCCTGGACCATTTCTTTGATCTGGGCCTGTCCGGCATCCTGGTGTACATCGACGGCCGGCTGTCCGGCTACGCCTATGGCGCCATGCTGTCGGACGACTGCTACGACGTGATGATCGAAAAGGGTGACCGCAGCGCTCCGGACATCTACAAGATCCTGAACCGCGACCTGGTCCGCCTGTGCTGCGAGGGGGTCGGATGGATCAACCGGGAGGAGGACCTGGGGGTGGAGGGCCTCCGCAGGGCGAAGCTGTCCTACAAGCCGGATCGGCTGATCCGGAAATTTTCAGTGAGGCAATGCGGGAATGAATAAGCTTTCTGCGAACATATCGCTCTATATCATCACCTTTTTCGCCGCGGTGCAGTACGCTTTCCTGACCAACGTGCCGGATACGGTGTCCAACTTCGCCTTCCTGGCCGTGACCAACCTGATCGGCTTCCTGATCACGTTCGCCGTGTTTTTCCGGGAGCTGAACCGCCTGGACAGGAAGCAGGTCACCCAGTCCATCGTCCTGTCCCTGGAGTTGTTCGCCTTCAACGTGTTCCTGCTGCTGGGCTCGCGCGGCATGGGCGCCACGGTGGTGGCCTGCGTGCTGTCATCCTACTTCGCGTTCATCGTGATCCTTTCATTCCTCCTGTTCCACAAGACCCCGGACAAAAACAAGGTCATCGCCGTGTTTATCGTGCTGATCGGCGTGTTCTTCATGATGGACGCCGACGTGATGGGGCTGATGGACCTGCATATCCTGTACCTGATCGCCGCCGACATCTTCTTTGCCCTGTACCTGCTCACGGCGGAGCAGTACGCCACGACCTCCAACCCGTCGCTGCTCGCCATGGGGCAGACGCTGTTCAATTTCGTCATCGCCCTGATCTGCTGGGTCGTGGAGGCGGCCTTCCGGGGGCAGCCCCTTTCCCTGCCGGGCGAGCCCGCCTTCTGGGGCAGCGTGTTCTTCATCAGCTTTTTCATCCGGGGCCTGTACGGCATCGTCCAGATCTACGCCCAGCGCTATGTGAGCCCGCTGAATGTGTCGCTGATCTTCTCCACGGAGATCATCATGACCATGGCGGTCTCCCCCCTGCTGGTCATGCTGTTCGGCGTGGAACCGGAAAAGATCACGCCGCTCAGGCTGCTGGGCGCGCTGGTGATGGTGTGCGGCATCCTGACGGCCGACGCCGGGGTCACCGACGCCATCAAAAGGAGGCTGGGCCATGGAAAATCATAAAAAGCGCCGCGGACGCGGCATGGCGCAGATCCTGCTGCTCGCCTGCGCGGTCTACTTCCTGCTCGATTTTCCCATCCGGTTCACCCGGGCGTACGAATTCCCGGATTTCGCGGGCATCAAGAGCTTCCTGCCCTTCACTCTCGGCATGTTTTTCGGCCCGGTGGCGGCGGTCGGCGCCGCGCTGGGGGCGCTGCTGACCAGCCTCGCGTGTGGGACGGCGCCCATTGAGCGGATCACGGAGGTCCTCTGCGTCCTGCTGGCCGGGACCGGCAGCTGGCTGTGCTGGTTCGGCACGCACCGCAACGGGCATGTCCGGCTGGAAAGTTTCCGGGAGGTCGGCATCTATGCCGCCATGGTCCTGGGCCTGTCCGCCCTGTGCGGCGGGGTGGCCGGCCTGATGCTCGGCAGGGAGAAGTTCCTCCCCGCGATGGGCATCCTGGGGGTGACGGGACTGCTGGTCGGGCTGCCGGTCAACATCCTGCTGAGCGGCATCTTCTGCGTCACGCCCGT
>CACXEB010000176.1 GCA_902766515.1 uncultured Eubacteriales bacterium | reverse complement strand
TGTCACCGCATGGCTTTCTTCATCAACGGTGATGTCGCGGTAAGTCAGGTTTTTCGGCTGCTTCTCTGCCCGGGCCAGCACCTTCTCCATCCGAACCAGCAACTCCAGGATGTCGAAAGGCTTGACGAGATAATCTTCGGCACCCAACCGCAGCCCCTGCACTCGGCTCTGTACGTCTGCCTTTGCAGACACATAAATCACCGGTATTTTCTTCTCCTTCATATAGGGCAGCAACTCAAAGCCGTCCAGTTCGGGCAGCATAATATCGCACAGCGCCAGATCGAACCGCTGCGCCTGTATTGCCTCCACCGCCTGCCGCCCGTCCATGGCGCAGAACGTCTGATAGCCGGAGAGCGTCAGGTTTGTATCAATCAACTTGGAAATTGCCGGGTCGTCCTCAACGATCAGGATTCGTTCATTCATGAAGAATCACCCATACCATTATAGCATGGGCAGTGGAGAGTGGGGAGCGCTTGGATGTAAACGAGTTGTAAATCTTCTCTGCTGGTTTGGCAAAATTATAGATAATTATCCTTGTATAAATCGGCAAATCAAACTGGGGCAGAAGGATTCTTTATAAAAATAGCCCAAATAGCAACTATGATCTAAAATTCCCCTTGACAATCTCACTCATAGACGTCAATCAATATAATTATGGAGCCAACAAATTCTGTCATCCTGAGCCGCGAAGCGAGCGAAGGATCTAATAGGCGGGGAAAGCCGCAAAAAAAGGAGGTACCCACCAACGCACTACGGGGTGATACTGTCAGCCAACTGCCGCATCCTTTCAACCGTGTTCACCCGCCGCAGAACAGATCCTTCGCTATCCGCTGCGCGGATGCTCAGGATGACAGAGTTTGTTGGATTCGGAAATGTTTGCAGCTGCAGGTGTTTAGTATATCAGTAGGCTGTCGCATATCAGTTGCGATCCATGTTTATCGGCACGTTGTCGATGACCTGCGTCAACCTGTTGTGCACGCCGCCGGTTGACCGGACACCTTCCAGACTGTGCATCCCCTCTCCGCGCCTGGTGACTGACGCTTGCACACAACAACTTCTCTTTAACCCAACCCCCGCCTGTCATCCTGAGCCGCGTAGCGAGCGAAGGATCCAATCAGCGGGAAAGATTACAGACAATAGCAACACTCACAAACGCACAACGGGGTGATACAATCAGCCAACTGCCGCTTTCCGACTGTTTTCACCTGCTGAAGAACAGATCCTTCGCTGTCCGCTGCGCGGATGCTCAGGATGACAGAGTTTGTTGGATTCGGAAATATGTGTAGCTGCAGGCGTTTAGTATATCAGTAGGCTGTCGCGTTTCAGCTGCGATCCATGTTTATCGGCACGTTGCCGGTGACCTGTGTCAACCTGTTGTGCACGCCGTCGGTTGACCGGACACATTCCAGACTGTGCATCCCGCTCCGTGATTGCTGACTGACACTAACACACAACACTTTTTCACCAAACCAACCTATAATGTCATCCTGAGCCGCGTAGCGAGCGAAGGATCCAATCAGCGGGAAAGATTACAGACAATAGCAACACCCACAAACGCACAACGGGGTGATATTGTCAGCCAACTGCCGATTTCCAACTGTCCTCACCTGCCGCAGAACAGATCCTTCACTTGGAAAGATGGACTGCTGTCGCGGATGTCTGATCGGAAACTGCATGGCACCACTGGTTGTAAAAAAACGATGAAATTGTGGAATGATGCCTGTGGGATGTGGTATGATGCCTGTGGGACGCGGGTTCATGCCAATCGACGTCCTGCGCAGCGGATCCTTCCGGTGAACGCTGCGGGACGGTACGTGTGGAGAATTGGAGGACAGGAAGATGGCAACGGGGAACGGTAATTCACTGATCCGAAGGATCATCGGGGACATCCTGCTCTTGCTGGCGGTGCTGCTGACGGCGGACGTCGCGCTGGTGATGCCGGCCAGGATCAATGCGGTCGTGCTGAAGGCGGATTACCGGAGTGTGTTCAAGTATGAGATCATCCTTTGCGCGCTCCTGCTGCTGTGCGCGCTGGATGTCCGGTTCAATCTCCTGACCCGGTGGAAGCCCGTCTTCGTCAGGGCGGTCGGATGGATCGTGCGGACTGTCCTCGTGCTGCTGAGCGCGGCCATCCTCTGCTTCTGCGGGAAAGTGATCGCCGGCGGCACGGTCAATACCGCGGGGCAGGCGGACTATGCCATTGTGCTCGGACTCGCGTTGGAAAACGGCAAGCCCGCGCCGGACCTGCTGGCACGGCTGGACACCGCCCGGGGGTACCTGAAGCAGTATCCCGGCGCGCGCCTGATCCTGACCGGCGGCAATGCGGACGCGTCCGGCCGGACGGAGGCCGCCGTCATGCGCGATATCCTGACGGTGCAGGGCGTGCCGGAGAACAGGATGATCCTCGAGGACCAGGCGCAGACGACAAAGGAGAACTTCAGCAATATCGCCGGCATCGTGTCCCGGGACGCGCCGGTGGTGATGATCAGCAGCGATTACCACATGGACCGCGCGGTCCGGAACGCGTCTGAAAACGGGTTTACCCATGTGATGCGGCTGCCGGCGCCCTCCCGCATCTTCGCCTACGGCGCGAACATGCTGTCGGAGGTCGTCCTGGACCTGAATGACCTGATGAAATGACGGATATCCGGTGTTGGAACGGAAAGTCAGCCACACCACGAAAAACGGAGCTTTTGACCGCCGGGGAGGCGGGCAAAGCTCCGTTTTGCTGTGTGGGTTGTGTCCGTGCCTGACGTGCGGATCACTTGCCGGTCAGTAAATCAGCGAGGCTTTCGAGGGATGTCAGCCGGATGTTGGTCAGGGCGTCATACGGATGACTGGTCAGTACATCGTAGGCCGGCTTGATGACATAATCCTTGCATTTTTCGACAACGGGATCGACGAGGTTGTCATAACCCCATTTGACGGCGGTTTTCATCGCCTTCTTGACCGGGTCAAAAATACTCCAGCCGCCATTCACCATTTCCAGCTCTTCCATGCTCAGTGCGATCATCGTGTTATTCATTATCATTTACCTTTCTTTCTTTTGTTTTTTCAGATCGGGCTTGGTGCCCTGACATCTGTTGATACGTTTCAGCGCAATAAGTGTCAGGAAGAAGCAAAAAAAGAGGCTGCTGCAGATGCGTTTGCAGCAGCCCCCTTGCCTGGGCGCGGTTCCGGCGTCAGCGCCGGGGTGTCAGTTGTTCTGCGTTCCGTACGTGGGGATGAATTCCAGGTTGCTCAGGAAGTCCACGGCCGTCTGCAGCTGCTCGTCGGTCAGGGTCTGGTTGGCGTTGCCGGGGTTCGGGGAGATCAGGAATTCGATCGCATATCCCTTGTACAGGGAGAAGATGCTGATGAAGTCCTCATCGCTGCCGGCTTCCCGGGCAATCAGCAGCCGGGTGCCCGCGGCGGTGACCATATCGGAGAAGGTGACCGCGTTCATGTCCGTGTAGGACTGCTTCAGCGCAGTGATCTGCTCCTCGCTCAGGTCGTTCATCCGCTCCACGCCGGCGTACATTTCGTCAAAGGCGATCGTCAGCATCATCTGGGGACGCATGGGGTCATCCGCGGTCAGCGCGGCGATGATCCGGCTGCTCTGGGAGGAAATCATCTGCAGGGTATATCCCTCGGGGATGACGCCCTGGATGGTGAACTGTCCGTTCACGTTCAGCGTGCCGATCCGGGTTTCGGTGTCCACGGAGGGCTGGCCGCCCGGGACGATCATCAGGTAAGTCTTCATGATGTAGCCGATGCTGCCGGAGGCGTTATCCATCACATGAAACCAGTTCGGGGTTTCCGCGAAGGCGGTCAGCTGCGTGCCGTCCGGGCAGTACTCCACGCGGCGGGCGTCCCAGGAGGGCAGGATCCGCATGTCCGCCCAGCCGGAAGCGCGGCTGGCGACGACCTGCACCTGCACGGGGGTGATGGTGATCTCGTTCTGGAGCTCGTCCGCACCCGGATCATCCGTGGGTTCGGGATACGGCGCGGGTTCGGGCGTAGGAGCGGGCGTGGGAGCGGGTTCCGGCCTGGGGTCCGGCATGCTCCACTGCAGGAAGCGGCTCTGCACCCATCCGATCACGCTGTGGTATTTGATGCCGCACCAGTCGCCGTCAAACACGGTTACGTACACCGCCGAGCCGTATTCCAGCTGACCGATGATGTTGTCCCCGGTGCGGGGGTCGCTGCGCACGTTCAGGGGGCCGCCGTTTTCGGTATAGACATACATGGTGCCCTCTCCGCCGATCTTTCCGCCGATCTGCTGCGCGGAGGCAAGGAACGCGGTCATGGCCATCAGCAGCGCCACGGCCGTCAGAATGGATACAAACTTCTTCATAACTCTCAGTGCTCCTTCGTCTGTTTTTCCTGTACACGCAGGGGCTTTGACACCAGCTGCACTCATTGTTACGCAGCGGATCCGCTGATGGCAGTGATACTTGAAGAAAAAACTGAGGTCACATGATGCCGCGGGGAACGTTTTATGATATAATGAAACAGTCACTGTGGCGCTGTACGCCGCGCCGCGGCCATCATCGATCCGGAGAGGTGCAAGATGAAAAAGACTGTTCTGCTGCTGCTGGGCCTGTGTCTGGTGTTTGCTGCCGCCTGCGCTGAAAACGCGGAGGAAACGGGCTTTCTCCGGGTGGAAAACGGCATGCTACAGCCGGTGCTGACCTGGAATGACCTGCGCGATGATGATTATACCAACGAGGGCAGCGATATCCTCCGTTTCTGCGTGTGGGTGGAAACGGATTATGACACGGACCTGGACGGGAAAGCGGACCTGGTCAAGGCGCTGGTGCAGGTGCCCCGCGCCGCCGCGGAGGGAAAGTACAAAGCGGCTGTCATCTATGATCCGACGCCCTACGGCGCGGGCACCGTGGAACGGTATTCGAATGACATGAACCTGCTCTATAGCGAGGAGGTATTCGACCAGAGCCGCTTCTACCGGCCCTGTGAAAAGCGGGAACCTGCCGGATCCATGACCACCATGGACGCCGCCGCCCAGGCGGACCCCAAACAGTGGAACTACCTGACGCCGGACGCGGAGAATTACGGCTATGGGTACGGGTTCATGTACGCGAGTGACCGCATCTATTACCAGGTGCGCGGATTTGCGACGGTGGACGCCTGCGGGATCGGCACCTACGGGTCCGAAGGCTTTGAGCTGTGCGGAATGAAGCTGGAACGGGACAGCCATAAGGCGGTTGTGGAATGGCTGGCCGGCGACCGCCGCGCCTTCACGGACACGACCTCGAACATTGAGATCGCCGCTGACTGGTGCAACGGCAGTGTGGCCATGACCGGCTGCTCCTACGGCGGGACGATCCCCTTCGAAGTGGCCGTGACCGGTGTGAAGGGCTTAAAGACGATCATCCCCGTCGCGGGCATCGCCAACTGGTATGAATATACCAACACCCAGGGGATCACCACCATCAACAAGACCAATTACGCGGACTACCTGGCCAGCAGCAACGCGGGCGGGACCTTCCTGGACGACCAGTGGGAAAAGCCCAATCCGGAATACGGATCCTGGCTGTGGACCATCGCGACGGAGCAGGAGAAGACCAACGGCGATTACGCGCCCGTATGGGAAGAGATGGATTACACCACGGACGCGGAAAACCATATCGAATGCTCGGCGCTGGTGGTCAGCGGCATGAACGACCAGAACGTCACCACCCGCCACGCCGACCTGATGGTGCAGGCGTTCCGGAAGGCCGGAAAGACGGTCAAGCTGGTCCTCCACCACGGCGGTCACACCACGCTGAACGGTTTTTCGATTAATGGCGCCCTGTGGGAAGATATCATGAACCTCTGGCTGAGCCACTATCTCTATGGCGTGGAAAACGACGCGGAGCGTCTTCCGGACGTGCTAGCGCAGAGCAATATCACCGGCGATTTTGAAGCCTTTGAGCGCTGGCCCGGGGAGGAGACGGTGACCCTGGCGCCTGTTTCCGTGGAAGGGTTCACGCAGCTGACATCCGCGGGCATGGATGAATATTCGGAAGAATTCCAGGTGAACCGCCAGAATAACCTGATCATCAATGACCAGGCGGATTTCTACTATGGGATGCCGGATTACCTGGCGGCGGTCTATCGCTTTGATGTTCCGGCGGGCACCACGATCCAGGGAACGCCGGAGCTCCGCGTCCTGCTGGACTCCGACCGGCAGGACCTGGACGGCCTGATGATCTCGGCGGTACTGGTGGACGTCCCGGACGCAGGCGTTTTTCCGGCATATGCGCCGATGGTGGAGCTGAACAACGGGGTGGAGGAAGTGCTGCTGGACGGACTGAAATATGATCCGGGTTACGATGTCGGCATCCTGTCCATGAAGGCGCTGAAACAGACCGATGTGCCGAAGAAAATCATCACTTTTGCCTGGACGGACCTGCAGAATCCCGGTTGCGGTAACAACGCCGGCGAGTACGTGATGCAGGAGATCGGCCTGGTCAGCGGGGCGGAGCAGCAGTACAACTTCTATTTCCAGCCGGTGGTCTATACGGTGGCGGAGGGCCACCACCTGGAGGTCATCCTGCTGACCTGGGATCCCTACCGCGTGCAGCTGAACGCCTGGTTCAACCTGGACGGATCCCTGGACACCTACCTGGATGACTGCGACTACACCATGGTCATCGACAATGAATCCATGTCCCTGGTGCTCCCCGCCGGCAAGGGGTATGACGATTGGTTGGCGGAGGAGTGAATGCGGGGGAACGATTCGGTCCGTCTGCGCATGCAGCTGAATCTATCGTTTCCGGCTTCTTTTCACCTGTGTTCGGATGGCGTCTTCATATCAGGATCCCGTCGCAGTGGTCGATCTCATGCTGGATGATCTGCGCGGTGAAGCCCTCGAACGTGCCCGTCCGGGGCTTGAAGGCCGGATCCAGGTACTGGACCGTGATCTTTTTATACCGTTTCGTCCGGCGGGTACCCGCCAGGGACAGGCAGCCCTCTTCCGTCTCGTAGACACCCGTTTTTTCCGTGATGACCGGATTGACCATCACCATCTGCATCGGACCGCTGCAGAAAACGATGATGCGCTTCCTTTGGCCGATCATATTGGCTGCCATGCCGACGCAGCGGTCCAGGCTGGCGCGCAGGGTATCCAGCAGGTCTGTCATGACGGGCCGGTCCGCTTCGGTGGCCGGCTCAGATTTTTGCGCCAGGAACAGGGGATCGTGAACGATGGGGCGGATCATTTTGGATTCCTCCGATGCTTACTCCTGTTTGGGGATATAGATGAAATCCGCGTCCCAGGAATCGCGGACCATCTCCTGCTTCGTTTCCGGATCCCAGTAGGAAAACATCCTGCCGCGATCCGCGGAATATTCCTCCTCCCAGGTATGGTCCACGGACATTTCAGCATCTGTTTTCAGAAAGTACAGTTCCCGCTCCTGGCCGCTGACACAGGGTTGGTCCGGCGGACCGATCGTCGGGTCATCCCAGGTGCAGTCCACATGGTACCACTGCCCGTCGATCCGGACCATATTCCACTGGTGCCCGGTCGTATCATCCCGAACCATTCCGCCCGAAAACCAGGCAACCGCCATCCCCGCTTCCTTCAGCAGCCTGTAATACACATACGAATATGCTTCGCAGACGCCCCATCCTTCGGAAAGCAGCGTGTCGGATTCATGCGCGAGGGGAGATTCGTAATCGCTCCAGTAGTGGCTGTTGGTGATGATCCAGTTGTGCATGACCCGGGCTTTTTCCCGTTCGCTCATTTCCTCCCGGAGGTAATTCGCGACGACCCATTTCACTTTCTCCTCCGGGCTGCTGATCTGCCAGCCGATCACCGCTTTTTCACCGTTATCGTATTGGAAGCCGTATTCCTTCGCAAATTGTTCGGCAGTTGACCCCGGCGCGCATTCGATCACAAAATCGCGATGCACGCCGGCAAAGCAGGGCATCGACAGGTTGTTAACGCTCTCCGGGATCCGGACGCGCTTTATATGGGGCATCTGTTCGAAGAATCCGGGGATGATGGTTTCCACCCCTTCAGGCAGGACGATGGATTCCGCGTCCGGGTCCGCGGGCTGATACAGGGCCAGCCCAAGAAGCACGCCGTCTTCGGTGTGGGCATAGATGAGCCATGTGTCTTCTCCGGGACGGGCAAACGGGATCCCCCATGCTCCCAGTTCCACCGGATCATCGGGATGCTCAAGGTATTCCGGGATTTCTGTGCCTTCCGTGATCCGGATCTTTCCGGCGTCCGGTTCCGCCGCAGCGGCGCACATTAAGGCTGTCAGGATCAGCAGAATACCGCATATTTTCCGCATTCGTTTGTTCCTCCCTCATCCGCCGGTTCCTCGTTCAGCTTCTCAGCCGGCATCACCAGGAATGGCTGTCAACGAAAAAAGTATAGCACCGGCGGTCGGAAGCGTCAATTTGTTTTTCACAAGGCAGGAATCCTTCTTTTTACGGGGAATTACAGTATTGGTCAGTCATACGCAAACATACCGACAATCGGGATTTGAGGAGAAAAGAGCATGAAAAAACGAATGGTTCTGGCGCTGTGTATCATGTTGGTCATGGCTCTCGTCCCCGTCATGGCAGAAACAGCCGATGGGGCAGGCGGCCATCAGGAGGGGGGAAAAATCATTGTCCTTGCTACGGGCGGAACGATTGCCGGCGTAGGAGAAGCGGGAAAAACAGCCGGATATATACCGGGCGCATTAACCGCCGAAGAACTGTTGTTTGCTGTGCCTCAGCTGGCAGAAGTCGCACCGATCGAAGCCATCCAGATTTGCAACGTCAACTCGGATGACATCACGGCGGAGGTCTGGCTCACACTTGCCAATAAGATCAACGAGCTTGCAGATGATCCTGCCGTAAAAGGTTTCGTCATCACGCACGGAACGGATACGATGGAAGAAACCGCCTATTTCCTGAACCTTACCGTAAAGACAGACAAGCCTGTCGTGCTGACCGGATCCATGCGTCCCGCCACATCCATTTCGGCAGACGGGCCAATGAATCTGTATGAAGCTGTCTGTGTCGCCGCGTCTGATGAAGCTGTCGGAAAAGGCGTGCTCATCGTCTTCTCCGATCGGATCTATGCCGCGCGTTCTGTTGCAAAAACCAGCACATACAATGTCATGGCAGTATCTGCAGGTGAAATGGGCGCTGTAGGCGTGGTACGTGACAACCTGGTTTTTATGTACGAATCCCCGTCAAAACTGCATACGACTGAAACTGAGTTTGATATCACGGGCTTATCTGCTCTTCCCAAAGTATCTGTTCTTTACTTCTCCGTAGATGCGGATCCGGAGCTTTTGCGTTTTGCCGCAGAACACTCGGACGGCCTGGTCATTGCCGGAGCCGGGGCCGGAGAATTCAGTAAAAAGTGGATTGAAGTCATCAACGGGCTTTCAATCCCCGTGGTCATCAGTTCCCGAATCGATGACGGTGTGATCACCAGGCACAATCTGCTCTGCGGCAATACTGTGGCCGCGAACAATCTCTCACCCCAGAAGGCGGCCATCCTCCTGCGACTGGCGCTGACCGGAGATATAAGTCAGGAATACCTGGAGAAGCTGTTTCTGCAGTACTGATTCAAAGGATCCCCCAATCAATCACTGAAAAGGAGCCTGTTCCCATGAAAGCAATCGCAAAAATCTGGAATGGAACCTCTCTGATCGTCAAAATCCTGATCGGTCTGGTGCTCGGCACGCTGTTCGGGCTTCTGACGCCGCAGGCCGCCTTCCTCTCCATCCCGGGTGATCTGTTCGTCGGCGCGCTGAAGGGCATCGCGCCCCTGCTGGTATTTGTGCTGGTCATCAGCTCGCTGGCCAACGCCACCGGCGGCATTGGCAAACGCTTTACGACGGTGGTCGCGCTGTACCTGGCGAGCACGCTGATTGCCTCTGTCATGGCCGTGGCTGCCAGCTTCCTTTTCCCCATATCCATCGAGCTGACCACCGGCGAGATCGGCTCCACGCCTCCCGGGGGACTGCTGGATATCTTCCGGTCCATCCTGAGCAGCATCGTGCAGAATCCGGTCACGGCCATCAGCAGCGCCAACTATGTCGGCGTGCTGGCATGGGCGGTGATGCTGGGGCTCGCGTTCAAGGCCTTCGCATCCCCGAACCTCAAGGTCTCCCTGCAGAACATCTCTGACGCCGTGTCCCAGGTCGTTCGCTGGGTCATCGGCCTGGCGCCCCTCGGCATCTTCGGCCTGGTGTTTACGGCGGTCTCCACCAGCGGGCTGTCCATTTTCGTGGATTACGGCAGGCTGCTGCTCCTGCTCGTGGGGACGATGGCCTTCGTGACGCTTGTCAGCAATCCCCTCATCGTGGGACTGACGCTTCACCGCAATCCCTATCCGCTGGTGTTCAAATGCC
>CACXEB010000175.1 GCA_902766515.1 uncultured Eubacteriales bacterium | reverse complement strand
TTGTACGCGAGGGTGTGCCCCCTCGCGGCTCCCCTCGTCACGTCCTCTGCGGCACTCCCATCCCATCGCCCTACGGGTTTCGGCCTTCGGCCTCATCCGCCGGGTGAACCGGCGGACTCCGGGATTCCGTGCCGCAGAGGACAGGTTGGTACGCCGCTGGGCATTGAAGCTGGACGGCTGATGGACACGACGGTTCAGCCTGCGGCCTCCCGCGCCTGAACAGACAGGCGATTGCGTCCCTTCCCGGGTTGGGCTGGCAAAGCCGCTTTATGTGCCTGCCTTTCCAACGCTGCCAAACAGCGTCATTTTCTCAATACATACGGCCTTGGTCGCTTCCAGGCCCGGCGCCAGCAGCGACTGTACCGTGAAGCCGCGGCCCTGCCGGTCGCGGCCGGCTTCGATGTAGGCGCGGGTCGCTTCCGCGAAGGCGGCCTGGCATTCGGTGTTGACGTTCACCTTGGTCACGCCCAGCCGGATCGCCTGGCGGATCATCTCCTCCGGGATCCCGCTGCCGCCGTGCAGGACGAGCGGCAGGTCCCCGGTCCGGCGCTGGATGGCGTCGAGCACGTCGAAGCGCAGGCCGGGCCAGTCCGGCGGATAGTGACCGTGGATATTCCCGATGCCGGCGGCCAGGCAGTCCACGCCCAGGTCCGCGATGCGCGCGCACTGGGCCGG
This sequence comes from uncultured Eubacteriales bacterium, assembly GCA_902766515.1. Next base: position 5,123 of record CACXEB010000175.1, on the reverse strand, counting down.
ATCGGCGCATTCCCCCTTCGCTTCCTGCCCGTCCTCGCCGCCCTCCACGGCGCCGACCTCTGCTTCCACCGTCATATCCTTTTCATGGGCCCGCCGGATGATCTCGCGGGTCCTTTCCACATTCTCTTCGAACGGGTACTTGCTCCCGTCGAACATGACCGAGCTGAAGCCGCCGTCGATGGCCGCCAGCGCCTGCTCAAAGGTCCCGTGGTCCGCGTGCAGGCAGACCCGCACGGAGATCTTCAGGTGCTCCACGAACCCCCGCACCGTGTCCGCGATCGTCCGGTACCCGCCCATGTAATCGGCCGCCTGCCCCGTTACCCCCAGGATGATGGGGCTTTCACACGCCTGCGCCGCCAGCAGGAACGCCCGCACGGATTCCATGTTGTTCAGGTTGAACTGCCCTACGGCATAATGCCCCCGCTTCGCGTCCGCGAGCATCCTCTTCGCATTGACATACGGCATGGTTTGTCGCTCCTTTTTTCCGGGATCTTTCCCCATATTTTCCCGCAGATCATACCACAGGAACCGGCATACCGTCAAATCCGGGCAGTCCAGCGTTCGCACCGCTGCTCTGACAGGGCGAAGGATCCAGTCCAATGCAATTTCCTTGCTTGCAGGTTGAGGAACATTCTTTGATGCGCAAAAAACAATGAACAGCCAGTTCATTCGGCAGGACACGGGGCGTTCCGCCGCCCATTTTCCGGGCAAAATCTCCGTCCCGGCCGCTGCCAGGCCGGTCCGGCGCTGCGTATGTATAAATGCCGGCGGCTGAAAACCCGCGGCGCATAAGGTGCCGGACAGGAAGGTTCCCCAGATGGGTTTCCGGTCCGGCGGTATGATACAGATTTATCAAACCATGAAATCAATCAAGAAACGGCGGTGATTTTACATGACAAAAATGATCAAGACACTTTTATCCATGATGCTGCTCCTGCTGCTCCTGGCCACGGCTGTGCACGCGGAGGCCGGCCTGACCGTGACCTGCACGGACGGTGTGGGCCAGACCGTCCTGGACCCCGCAAAGCTGGTCGAAGCCAGGTCGGCGGCCTGGGCAGCCTACAGCGAGGCGCAGAAGAACGATGAAACCCTGCTGCGCGAGACCGAAGCGCGCGCGATGACCTTTGGGGACGCCACGATGCGCTACACCCTGCAGGTGATCGGGGAAAAGCCGGAAAACGGCTATCCCCTGTACATCGCCATGCACGGCGGCGGGTCGGACGAGACCCCGGACCTCAACGACAGCCAGTGGGCGATGATGGGCGCTTACTACAGCGATGAACTGACCTGCGGCGTGTATGTAGCGGTGCGCGGCGTCCGCGACACCTGGGACTGCCACTTCAATCCCGAATCCTATCCCCTGTACGACCGGCTGATCCGGTACATGATCCTCACCCAGGACGTGGACCCCAACCGCGTCTACCTGGAGGGATTCTCCGCAGGCGGCGACGGTGTATGGGGGATCACGCCCCGGATGCCGGACCGATTCGCGGCGGCGAACATGAGCTCGGGCCATCCCAACGGGATCCGGCTGATCAACCTGTACCGGATGCCGATCCAGCTGCAGGCGGGAGAATTTGACACGGCGTTTGACCGGCATACGGTCACGGCGGAATACGGCCTGAAGCTGGACGAGCTGCAGGCGCAGTACGGCGGTTTTGAGCACCGCACCCTGATCCACTATGACTGCGGCCATAACTATGCGGATTACGGCCGTGAACCGATCCCCGTGATGGCCGACGTGCGGGCCTGGCTGGAAAACGGCAGCCGCGAGCATGTGGACGTGGACTGCTTCCCGCCGGACTACATGGACGCCTTCACCCGCGATCCCCTGCCGAAGGACGTGATGTGGGACCTGAGCACCCGCGCCGACAGCCGGGAAACGGATACCTTCTACTATCTCAAAGCGCCCTACAGCACCTGCCAGGGCCTGATCCGGGCGGGCTATGACCCGGAGGAAAACCGTGTCACCATCGAGACGCAGGACGTCACGGGTGAGTTCTCGATCCTGCTGAACGAGCAGATGGTCGACTTCACCCAGCCTGTCCTCCTGACCCTTAACGGCCGGGAAATGACGGTGAGCCCCGTGCCGGTACAGGAGATCCTGGACGAGACCACTGCCGACCGCGGCGATCCATGCTGCCAGTTTGAGGCCATGATCACCGTCCGGCCGGAATAACGGTGCTGATACGCCATAACAGTACGAACCCCCGCCAAAGCGGGGGTTCGTACTGTCACCGGCTGTTTGTGTCCGGTGTATGGGGCGCCGGGATCCGGGGAACGGATCAGTCCGGATACAGGGTGACCGTCAGGTCAAACCGGTCGCCGCTGATATAGAGCTCTTCCCACGGCCGGGTATAGCCGGCGGGCACGGCCAGCAGGTGGACATGATAGTCGGACGGGGCGCCGTCAAAGGTCACCCGGCCTTCGCTGTCCGTATCGACGGGCGTATACTCGCCGTTGCAGAAGCCGACCGTGACGCCCGGGATCGGCCGGCCATCGGGACCGCGGAAGCAGAGCACGCAGCGGTCGGCTACGGCCGGCGCCGGGATCTCGCTGAGCAGGCGGTCGAACAGGCCGGTAAACGCCTCCACAGAGGACTGCGCACCGATCTCGACAGCCACCACCGTCCGGTCACGGTTCACGATCAGGGTAGTCGGGATCGCGCTGCCGCCGATCGTGCCGAACAGGTTGTTGTCGTCGCGGCCGATCGGGAAGGTCAGGCTGTTTTCCTGCGCGAAGCTCCGGAGGACGCTCATCGTGTCCCCGTTCTCGACGCTCAGCGCGATCACGTCCACCCGGCTGCCGTACCTTTCCCAGGCGGCCTCCAGGAAGGGGAACTCATACCGGCACGGCCCGCACCAGGTCGCCCAGAGATTGATCAGCACCAGGTCATGGGTCTTCAGGGACTCGGACAGGGTGAATTTCTGTCCGTCGATGGTCTCCGCAGAGAAATCCGACAGGGTCTTCCCCTGCCAGTCCTCCGGGGCCGCCTGCGCGGGCAGGCCGGGGAGCAGGGCCAGGGTCAGCATGAGCGCCAGGGTCACGGCAGCGAATTCCTTCATCGTGATGTTCCTCCTGTATGGGGTCGTCGCGCAATACACCGCGCCTGCATCCCAGTATAGAAAAGCCGCGGGTTTCTGTCAAGGACTGCCCGCCCAGGTTTTACAGTTGATCAGTCACTGTTCACGGAGTGAACAGTGACTTCTTTTTTTACCTCCGGGCTGCCATTCCGTCCGCAGGCGCGTATCAACAGTTGCACGGAGCAATCAGCTCCTGCCAGAATAAAAAAACACGCCACAGGCGAAGGAGAGCATACAATGGAAGACATGATGAAAGCGCAGGCCCCCGAAGAAACGGCAGAACCGGTCTCTGAAGCGGCGGAAGAACTGAACACTGAAGATATGGAATCTGTAGACGGTGCGGGCATCCTGGACGGACTGAGGGGAATAACCGGCAAGCTGAGCAGCTCCATCCTGAATCAGACCAAGACCATCGGATACAGCATCATCGGCGAGGCGGTCGCTGCCCGGAGGAAAGCGCCGAACGGCGAACTGACCCCCGGTACGCTGGTGGACGCGGTCGTCAAGGGCGTCACCAAAGCCGGGAAAAAATGAAAAGCTAAAAGAAAAACGCGCGGCTGCATTTTCGCCATGAAAATGCAGCCGCGCGCGCTTTATGCCTTTACGTTCATGGTGAGGGCGGCCATCTGGCTCCGCTCAAAGGGGCAGTTGTGCACCGCTCCGATATAATCCCTGCCCAGCATGTCAAAGAAGCTGCCGCTGACGGTGAGGTCTGGCAGGCGTCCGACCATCCGGCCGTCCTCCAGCAGGTAGGCCATCTGCACGGGCGTCGCGAAATGGCCGTCCGGGGTCATGTCGCCGCCGGACGCGATGACCACGTACACCGCCTTGCCCGGCACCAGCGCCTCGAGGGTCTCCGCGGTCTTTCCGAGGGAGATGCTATGGATCCCAATTCCCGGGACGCCGTCGTACGGCGCGTCTGCGCTGCCAAGGTTCGGCAGCCCGTACTGCTCCGCGGTCTTTTTCGTGGTCAGGAGGCCCTTCAGCACGCCGTTTTCGACGAGCGTCGGCCGGCAGTCCTTCGCCACGCAGCCCTCGGCGTCGAAGAAGCAGGGCTCCATGGATGTATCCGGATTCAGGTCGTCGCGCAATGTCAGCCTGTCCGAGAAGACCTTCTCCCCCAGCTTGCCGCTCAGCAGCGACGCTCCGGCGATGTACAGGTCGCCCACGAAGTGCTGCAGAAAACTGCCGAACAGGTTTTCGGGCATGCATACGACGGGATAGCGTCCCGATTCAATGGCAGCCGGTGTGTAGAACGCGTCGTACTGCGCCTTGAAATCGCTGAAGACGGCGTCCGGATCGAAATGCTTCCCGCCCCAGAGGAACATGGTGTCGAACAGGTTGCCGGAGCCGCGGTTCTGCGCGAGCAGCTGGATGGCCAGGTGTCCGCCGGAGCTCAGGAGATGGCGGCCCAGGGAGTTGCGGTATTCCCTCCTTTTGTACTCCAGGCTGATCTTGTTGGAGAACGCCATCTTCGGGCACGCTTCGCCGAGGCGGTCCAGGAAGGCCTGCATGGTGGGAATCAGCTCAGGAACGGGCAGGATCTCCTCATCGTGCAGCGCGATGATCTCCTCCGCGCCGTCCAGGCGGCACGGGTACGGGATGCCGAAGGACAGGGCCTCCTTTGCCTGCGCGGTCAGCGCGTCCTCATCCGGTTCCCCCAGGCAGCCGGCGACGCCGATGCAGCCGTTTTCATACACGCGGACCGTGCCGGTCGTCCTTTCCAGCTCGCGGAAGCTGTCGATCCTGCCCGCAGTGACATTCAGCGTGACGCTGTGCTGTGTCTCTTTGATGAATTCTTTTTCCATGGTGTTCACCTCACTGTACGTTCATGGCTGAAACGCGCACATACGGTCCGCCGAACCCGACCGGCAGCCCCATCTGCTCCATCTTGCCGCAGCCGCCCGTGACGAACGACAGCAGCTCCACGTCCTTCGTCAGCCCGTCGATCAAGCCGAGGGTCCCGAACACGGAGCCCGTGATGACGCTGATCTGCACCGGGCGGCCGATCCTGCCATGGTCGATCTCATACGCCAGGCT
>CACXEB010000174.1 GCA_902766515.1 uncultured Eubacteriales bacterium | reverse complement strand
CCATCTTGTCGGTCGCCAAAAAGGTGTATTCCACCATCCTGCTGCCGTCGCCCACGATGGCGGCGGTAAAGACGTCGCCTTCCTGCCGGTGGGTGGGGATCTCCTTTCCGTCCCGCCGCCAGACGCCTGTATAGGGTTCAATGCCGCCGTAGACCTCGGCCCGCAGCTCGTATTCCTCGCCCTCCCGCAGGCGCACCGTGTCTGTGGGGACAGCGGCTTCAAAGGGATCGGCATCGTACACGATCGCAGGATCCGACTGTACGGCATCCTTTCCGTCATCCTCCACGCGGCAGAAGTATTCTCCCACCTGCTCCACGGGGAAGGTCGATCCCTGCCCCACGGCCACACCGTCGCTGTTGAACCAGGTATAGGTGTACGGCGCCGTACCGCCCGCCGCCTCGCAGGTCAGCGTGGTGATCAACGCTTCGCAGGTGCTGGTATTTTCAGGCTGCAGCGCAATGTACAGGGACGCGCGTACGCGGACGCTCCGCGACGCCGCTTTCCGGTTTTCAGCATCCCGGACGATGCAGTAGTATTCACAGATGCCCTGGGCAGCCTCATAGACAGGGCTGTCATCGCCGACCACACGGTCCATCAGGCTGTACTGCAGAAAGCCGGGCAGCCTGTCCAGAAAGCCCAGCCTGGCCATGCGGACCGCCCGGTGCCACTCGTAAGTATAGGGCTCCGTGCCGCCGGCCGCGGCCACCGTCAGGATCAGCGTGCCGCCATGCTCAGCAAAGCCGCCCTCCGGCTCCTGCGCGATGTACAGGGCATTGTCATCGGGCGGGATATGCCGCAGGCCATCCATGACGGACCGTCCGCCGGTCTCCCGCACGGGGAGGGCTTCCGTCCGCGTATGGGCCGGATCATTTCTGCAGGTATACAGGATCGTGCCCTCTTCCAGCAGCCCTGCCGGCCGGTTGACGACGCCTTCGTCCCAGTCATGGCCCAGGGCTTCGACCGTCCTGGTCTCCGTGCGGCCGCAGTCGGCACAGACGTGGGTCCGGATCCCTTCCTGCTCACAGGTGGGCGGAACGGTCACTTCCCACGGGCCATAGGCATGGCCCCTGGTCGGCAGGGCCTCAGTCCTCGTCTGGCCGCAGCTGCAGCGATAGACGACCCGTCCCTGCCGGGCGCATGTGGACTCGGTGCGGCTGACCTCCCGCCACCGGTGCGTATGCCGGGCATTTTGGCCTTCCGCCGCCAGCGCCGCGGACGCGGACAGCACCAGCAGCAAAGCCAGCGCCGCCAGAATGTGGATGCTCCTGCGTTTCATGGGCGGACCTCCTTTGATGGGTTCATCATCATAGACGGATGTTTCTGAAATAAGTTCCGCCGGCAGGCGCCCATCATTGCACGGACAGCTCCGCCTCGGACATCCGTTCCACTCCCGATGGGAAAAGGCAGGTAACCAGCAGCAGAACGCCGGCCAGCACGGACAGGACAGTGACGAAGGGATTCTCCCACCACTGCTGCATATAGGCAGTACAGAGGAAAAGCGTGCCGACAACCGCCGTGTCCGCCACGATCAGCATCCAGGAGATGAGGTGCCTGCGCCCGGGAGCCAGCCTCGACCGCGGATCGATCCTGCGGGGGAACATCCCGTTCAGCTCCGCCATGGTCCCCAGCCACATCAGGCCGATCCTGTCATCCGAACGCAGGACGATGAACAGCGGCAGGCCGAAGCAGGTCGCAAAACCGAAGTTGTTCGCGAAGATCTGCAGGCTGATGATCTCATAGTATTCATGGTACAGGTAAGCCAGGCAGACGCCCAGCAGGCAGGAGCAGTACAGGCAGCCAAGCGCCGCAGCCCACAGATAGAGGAGGATCCTCTTCCAGGTGTGCACATTGTATTTCCCGGGAGATAAGGTCCGCCACACCTTGTACGGCAGATAGGCCAGGATGAAATTGGCGATAAAGCCGATTATCCTGGTCTCGTTATAGTCCTCGAAAAAGTCTGCAATCAGGTTTCCTAAGGCACAGGCAAGCGCGCCGAGCGGGCCCAGCATGATTCCGGCCGGGACCGACAGGCAGTTTTCGGGCCGCAGGTTCGTATAGCCGTCCGCCATGTCCATCACGTCGATGGACACGGCCAGCACGGCAAACAGCGCCACGATTCCCGCAAAGGCCAGCGCCATGATCCTGCGCCTCTGCCTGCCGGACAGGCGTTGCTCCGCCGCTTCCTTCCGGACCGCGGCAGGCTCCGGCTTTTTCTCTTCAGGAGGTCCTTCCGCGGCCCGTTTCTCCCTGGGGGTCAGGAAGTTCGTACCGGCGACGATAGCGCCGGCGGTAATGACCACCGCGCCGAGCAGCGAGCGGAAGGTAAAGATCTCCGCGGTCCCTTCCGTCGGTATGATGATCGCCATGAACAGCGTAACGACGGGATCGAGCGCGGCAATCACGGTCACGCTGATGGCGTCCGCGTATTTGTCGGCGTACATCAGCATCGTATAGGCATAAGCCTTGGAAAAGAACGCCAGGATAAAGATATAGGACAGTGTCTCCTGCGACCAGCTGATCCTGGTCAGGGAGCCCGGATCGGTTGCGGCCCACAGGATGAAGCCCGTCACCGCCGTGACGGCCAGTTGGAGGATAGTCAGGAGCATGGGATCGGTTTCCTTGGTATACTCTGTCGCCAGTATCGTGTACAGCGACATCATCACACAGGAAACAACGATAAACAGGATTCCCAGCAGTCCGCTGCCGCTCATGGACACATAGCTGGAAATCAGGATCCCCGCAAAGATGAGCAGGATGCCTGCCACATTGTTGCGCGTCGGGAATTTCTTCCGCAGCATCAGAATGATGGGGACGATGATGATATTGAGGGCCTCCAGCGCGCTGACTGAAGAAGCGGGCAGGTGGTCCAGGCCCAGCTTTTCCAGAGTCATGTTGCCCGTGATCAGCAGGCCGAGGATGACACCCTGCCACAGCGCTTTCCGTGTCAAAAGCCTGAGGCGCTTCCAGCACAGGATGGAAATCAGCAGGGCGGCCGTCCCGGAGGTGAGCGCCAGGTAGGAATAGACCGTGAAATCCTCAGGGACCGCTTTGATAAATACGTAAGAAGAGCTCCAGCACAGCGTAATGGACAGCAAAACGATGACAGATTCCTTTTTTGTCATGTTTCCAACTCCCACCGAATCTTTCTTCTTGCATTCTTCTGACATTCTACTTATTCTTTTTATTCTTGTCAAGTCGTGGGAAGAATGATATGATTCCTTTACAGAAACTGTGACCCACCGCATCCGTCTGCATCAATGGGCGCGGAGAAACCAGGAGGAACGCTGAAATGAAGAAAATCATTTGCCTGATTGCCACGATGCTTTTGGCTGCCGGCACATGTCCGGCGGGCGGCGCCGAACCGGCGAACGCTCCGGGCCCCGGACAGGTGATCCTGTATACCGCTTACCGTCAGGCGGGCTGGGGCGACCGCGTGCAGATCGGCTGCGTGGATGACGATGGCTGTCTGTGGCTGGCGACCGGATATGACAGCGAGCTGAAATGGCCCTATCAGACAGAGGAGCAGCTGGAATACCTCCGGATATCCGGCGGGATGGAGCTCATCGGACGGCTCAGCCGTGAGAAACTGTTCGACCTGAAAAGCCTGGTCCTCAGCACCGAGGACCAGGGGCACGCATCCCATCCCGCTGCCAACGACGCGGGCACGGAGCGAAGCTACGCCGTTCAGTACGACCGGGAGCGGAGGGCGCATTGCATCCTGCTGGGCATGTCCGGGGATGATTGCTTTGAAAATACCGACCCCGACGCCCAGGCGCTGTATCTGTACCTGCGCCGGACCTTCCCCCAGGTCACCTGCTATGGCGGCAGCATGGGCCCCCAGGGGTTCCAGCCGGTATCCATCCGGTCCTTCTGCGGCATGGAAGGGCTGGATCCGGACGGTCTGACAGTCTCCGCCGTCTATATGGATTGCGAAGCCGGCCCGCAAAAGCTGAGCGTCAGTGAAACGGACCGGCAGGAACTGCTGGATCTGATCCGGTACGGAAAAGTGACCGGCAAGGCCAACGCGACGGTCACCACAGGCGGGACGGTCTGCTATGATCTGTCTGATCCGTCAGGCCGTGTTCTGGCTTCCCTGGAATTGTATCAGGGGCTGCTTGTCCGATCGGACGGGATGTACGTCATCTCGGCCGATCCTGCCGGGCGGACGGAATAGCCGCTGCCGCCCCCTTTTCATCAACGACGTGGAGGAACCGCCATGAAAAAAGTGCTTTGTATCCTGCTGACGCTGTGCCTGCTCGCCGGTCTTCCGGCCGCTTTCGCAGAGGATCATCCGGAAGGCAAGCCATGGGTCAATCCGGAGCTGCCGGGCAACCTGCCCCTTGAACGGCCCGCGCCCGAAAACGATTACTACCTGTATGTGAATTAAGATCTGCACAAAAAGGCCGCCGAGGCGCCGGACGCGAAGGTCAGTCACGCGGCCGTCGTTGCCCAAAGGGTGCGGGATGCCGTCTGGCACCTGATCAATACCGGCGGCAGCCCCGAAGCCAGGTCCCTGCGCATCCTGACCTCCCTGATCATGGACGGCGGGCGCCGGGAGAAAGAGGGCCTGGAGCCCCTGCTGGCGTACGTCCGGCGCATACGGGAAACGAAAACCGTGGAGGAACTGTCCGCCCTGTGCCGGGAGGAAGGCTTTCTCTTCGGCGCTCCCTATGCCCAATGCCACCTGGAAAAGTCCGGGCAGGATCCGGAAAAGTTTGCCCTGACGCTTCAGGTCGCGGATCTTGTGCCGTTCGCTTCGACGGAGGACGATGCGGAACCCGCGGGCAACCCCCTGCCGGATTTGAAAAAGGTGGAAGCAGAGCTGGCGCTGCTGGGATACGCCCCGGAAAGCGCCCGGCAGATGGCAGCGCGCATCGCGAAGTACCAGGATGAGTATATCGCGGGCCTGATGACCGATGCGGACATCGCCGATCCGGGAAACCAGAAGCTCCTGACGGCCGCGGACATCCGGGAGATCTGCACGCCCCTGTATGACCAGCTGCTGTGCCAGGGATTCATCCGGGAGGACGCGCCGGAGGCGGCGGTTTATCAAAGCATGATGCTTCCCAGCTTCCGCTATGTCCAGCGTCAGTACACGAATGAAAACCTGGACCTGTTCCAGGCCATCGTGGGCATCACACTGCTTCGGTACGCGGCGGATTATCTGGACCCGGCCACCTATGCCAGGGCCCGCCAGATCGACGGGGACGCGGACCTGAAGGCCGCCGCGGATGAATATCTGGAAATGCACGCCCGGAATCTGGTCGAACAGGCCTACGCGGACGCCTGTATTACTCCAGCGCAGCGCGCCGAGGTCCGCGCGCTGGCGGAAGAATGCAGGCAGGCGCTGGCGGACAGGCTGAGCCGGTGCGCATGGCTGTCGGAGGAATCCCGGAAAAAAGCGGCGGAAAAAGCCTCCATGATCCAGGTGGTGATTGTCGGTCCGGAGGAGCGGTTTGATTATGAGCCGCTGCTGGAAGCGCTCAGCGCGGAGGGCATCAGCCTTCTGCAGGCAGCCTTCCGGTACGATCGCACGGAGCACCAGCTTCTCCTGCGCGCGGCCGGCACGGCGTATGACCGGGGCCTGCGGCTTTTGTACGACGATACCATGCTGAAGCCGGACGCCATTTACGAGCCGCAAAGAAACACCTTCTACATGATGGCGGGGATCCTTGAGCCGGAGTTCTATAACAAAGCTTCCCGGGAAACCCTGCTGGCCTCGCTCGGTCAGACCATCGCCCATGAGATGGGACACGGCTTTGACATCAACGGCATCCAGTATGGCGGGCAGGGAGACTACGCCAGCCCGCTGACGCAGGAAGACCTGCAGAAATACCAGGAAATAAACCAGCGCCTGGTGGGGAAACTGAGCAGCATCGAACTGATGGATCATTCCCAAATGGACGGACAGAAAAAGCTGACGGAAATGACCGCAGACCTGGTGGGGATCCGCGTGACGCTGGACCTGGCGAAGAAAACGGAAGGCTTCGATTATCCGCTGTATTTTGAAACGCTCGCCCGGAAATTCTTCCGCTGCTTCAAAACCCGGGAGGAAGCGATCAGCAACTTCGAATCCGACCTGCATCCGCCGTATTACATCCGGACCAACTTCGCCCAGTTCGACGAATTCTACCGCGCCTATCCCGGGGTTCGGACGGGCACGCGATTGAAACGGATCCGCCATAAAAACCAGTCTTGCCAAACAATGCTCAACAGCTGAGGCATGCTCAAGGCTTCCTTCTCCAGCCAGCTCGCAGATCGCAGCCGAGAGGTTCGGATCAGCTCCTCCAATCCGGCGATTTCTTCCTGCATATAACCCTCGGCATGATGTCATGCCTCCTGTCTGGCTGTGAGCATTCCGGTGATCAGCGGCGCAATCCGGATATCCGTCCGCAGCGGTCCGGGAGAATCCGATCCATCGACAGGTGCTTCGCGATAATCGCCGCTGGTCATTCAGCCAATCATTCGCGTCAGGATATGTATAAAATGATTCCAGCAGGCAGCGTTCTTAATAAAGACGTGTTATGAGTAAAGAGAAAAAACACGGGACGCTCATATTTCCAGCTCTGGCCACTGAACTATATCAGCTGTTTGTCTGTCTCTTTGGGGCCTTCCATGCAGCATAGAGACGTTCGATCGGCGTGAACATCCTGCCCCAGTGGAATTTTTT
>CACXEB010000173.1 GCA_902766515.1 uncultured Eubacteriales bacterium | reverse complement strand
GACACAGAGGCTGCCGCAGTATTGCGGCAGCCTCTTCAGGACAAGGGGGATATATCGTGTTCGGTTTTCTCCGGAAGAAAAACGGCCAGGGCTCGCCGCAAAAAGACGTCTGCGCGCAATGCGGGCGGGAACTGACGCCCGCCGGTACCTACCGGCGCGAGGGACGGAAATACTGCGCGGAATGCCATCGCAAGCAGGCCAGGATCGGCCATCCCCCGCTGTATCATACGGAGGAGAGCGCGTCGCCCATCGCGGACCGGCTGAAGGCGGCCCGGGAGGCCCTGAAACGGGAGGAGGAAAAGCGGGCCAACCGGCCGCCCAGAACTGTCCGGGACGCGGATGTCTGGCTGGTGCGGCGGCTGGACGGCCGCCTGCTGGTCCGGGCCGCGGAACTGAAGCCCCAGTTCCAGCATCTGGGCGAGGCGGGCTGTTTCTGGATCGATTACCAGACGGCGGGGCGAATGGGATATGACGCCGTGCTGAAAATCATCCGGGCGCTCAGGGACCTGCCGGGCGCGGCCGATGTCCGGCTGTACAAAACCATCCTGCCGGGGGACAGCGCGCCGCTGGTCGAAGTCCGGGAATGGCCTGAGCTGGAAAACCCCATGGAGTACAGCTCGGTGGCGGTCTTTGGACAATTCCGTCCGAACCTGCCGCCGATGTGCGTGCAGGCGTTCAACCAGCTGGATGTCCTTCGCGTCCGGGTCCGGACGGACGCCGGCCTGCCGCTTGAACAGACACGGATCGACGCCTTCCTGGAGGAGGTACTGGATCAGCTGTTCAAGGCGGACGATCCCGCGCCGTCCGCCGGATCGGTGCAGGAGCGCCATGAGCTCCCGAAGAAAAACGGGTTTTATCTGCTGCCCTGGGTGCTGCGCGCGCTGAAGCAGGATCAGCGGCTCAACCCTGAACCCGTGTACGGGACCGCGCTGAAGAAGGCGATCGCGGATGCTCATTCTGCCTGGGACAACGTGCAGAAGATACCGGGCAATAGGGCACTGGCCAAAGCGGAGGAAGCGTTCCGTGATGCGCTGGAGCGCACGCCGCTGCTGATCCCCTGCCATCCGGAAGACGGCGAAACGCAGTGCCTTTGCCCTTCTGTCAGCGCGGCCCGGCGGATCAACCGGGATATGATCGTTTCGCGCTGCCAGATGATGACGGCCGGGCAGGTGGGCCGGACAGGGCTTCAATGCTTGGATGGGGAGCCCGTGGTCATGTGGGCCTGGTGGGATATCCGGCGGTTTGAAGGCGCCGGGGCGTATCATTTTTCCCGGAAAATCGGCGAAACCGGACAGGTCGACACCGTATCGATGCACGGCAGCCCCTGCCTGGGTGTCTATACGGATGCCGATACCGCCCTTTCCGCGCCGGGCGTCAGTCAGGACGCGGCGCTGGCAGTCATCACGCTGGAAGACGCGATCCGCCTCCTGACCGATCATCCGGAATGGGATGGCCTGGTCATCAACCCGAACACGGACAGGTATTTCTACCTGTCGACGGCAGCGTTGACTGCCCCAAAGAGGATGTATGAATAAGCGTCCTGCGGACAAACGGGAAGTGTTTGAGCGCATGCCGGTCGGCGCGGCGCTCAGGACCATGGCCATCCCGACCATCATCAGCCAGCTGATCAACCTGGTCTACAACATGGTGGACGCCTTTTTCATCGGGCGGACCGGCAACTCCTACATGATGGCGGCGACGTCGCTGACCCTGACGCTGGTGATGATGAACACGGCCCTGTCGAACCTGTTCGGCGTGGGCGGCGGCAGCCTGGTGGCCCGCCTGCTGGGCGCGGGTGACGATGAGGAGGCGCGCCGCGCCAGCGCGTTCAGCGTATATGGCGGTTTCCTGATCGGGCTGGCATACGCGGCGCTCATCTGGATCTTCCTGGACCCGCTGCTGAGGTTTTTCGGCGCGTCCGACGCGACGATGGGGTACGCGCGGCAGTACACGCTGGTCGTGACGGTGGCGGGCGGCATGCCGGCCATCCTGTCCATGACGCTGGCGCACCTGCTGCGCAACGCCGGCTATTCGGCGCAGGCGAGCCGCGGGCTGAGCCTGGGCGGGCTGATGAATATCGCGCTGGATCCGCTGTTCATGTTCGTGCTGCTGCCCAGGGGGAATGAGGTGCTCGGCGCGGCCCTCGCGACGCTGCTGTCCAACCTGTTTTCCGTGACATACCTGCTGCTGGCCTACCGGCGGGCGGTCCGGTCCGCCCCTTTGAGCCTGTCCGCGCGCCAGGCGTTGGCGGCGCGGGGGCGGAGCGTCCGGGAAATCTTTTCGGTGGGCGTGCCCTCCGTGATCCTGACCGGCCTGTTTGACGTGGCCAACATCAGTGTGAACCGCCTCGCGGCCGCGCACAGCGACCTGGTGCTGGCCGGCATGGGCATCGTGATGAAGGTCGAGCGCATTCCCAACGCGATCAACGTGGGGCTCTGCCAGGGCATGCTGCCGATCGTCGCGTACAATTATTCCGCCGGAAATCACGCACGCAAGGAGGCGGTCATCCGCACGGCGCGTCTGTGGGGACTGGGGATCGCCGGCATCTCCATCCTGACGTTCCAGCTGCTGGCGTGGCCGCTGACGCAGTTCTTCATGAGCACGGGCACGGAAAACGCGGGCACGGCCCTGCAGACCGTCGCGTTTGCCGCGCTATTCCTGCGCATCCGCTCCCTGGCGTCGCCCTCGCAGTTCATCAATTACCATACTTCCTACTGCATGCAGGCCATGGGCAACGGCCGGGAGACCATGCTGCACTCCGTTGTGCGCCAGCTGCTGATCTATATCCCGATGATGCTCCTGCTGGACCGCCTGTTCGGCGAAACCGGCCTGGCGGCGGCGCTCCCGGTCAGCGAGACCCTCAGCGCACTCTTCGCGCTCTTTCTGCTCAAAAAAATCCTTAAAAGGCCGTAGGGGGGACTGGCGTCCCCCCTGCGGGACCCCCCTCACGGCGTTTCCT
>CACXEB010000172.1 GCA_902766515.1 uncultured Eubacteriales bacterium | reverse complement strand
GAGATCCGGTATCTCTGCCGGGACGACCGGCCGGCCGTCTACGACGAGCTCTTTTCCTTCCAGGGATTCCGCTACGCGCTGGTGGAGCAGTGGCCCGAAGCCATCCGGCCGGAATGCTTCACGGCCTGCGTCGTCCACTCCGAGATGCCTGAAACCGGCCATTTCTCCTGCTCCAATCCGCTCGTCAACCGGCTGCAGCAGAACATCGAATGGAGCCTGCGCGGGAATTTCCTGGACATTCCCACCGACTGCCCCCAGCGGGACGAGCGCATGGGCTGGACCGGCGACGCGCAGATCTTCTGCCGGACCGCCTCCTTCCTGCGCGGCACCTACGCCTTCTTCCGCTAGGGGCTGCTCGACGTGGCCATCGACCAGCGGGCGGCCGGCGGCGGCGTGCCCCATATCGTCCCCAACCAGCTCCAGTATGTGCAGATCACCGACTGGCTGCTCGGGCAGGGCACCCACTCGGCGGCCGCCTGGGCGGACGTGGCGGTCATCCTGCCCTGGACGATGTACCTGACCTACGGCGATACCGCCGTGCTGCGCGACCAGTTTGACAGCATGAAGGCATGGATCGACTTCATGCGGGACCATGCCGTTGATTATATCTGGAACTACAAGCTCCAGTTCGGCGACTGGGTCGCCCTCGACGCGGAAGAAGGCAGCTATTACGGCGCGACGCCCAACGACCTGACCTGCACCGCCTACTTCGCCTATTCCACCGGCCTGTTCGTCAAGGCGTGCCGGGCGCTCGGCCGGCCGGAGCTTGCGGACGAATACGACGCGCTCCGGCGCCGGATCGTGGATAAATTCCAGTCCGTCTTTCTCGATGAGCGCGGCGTCATGAAGGTCCAGACCCAGACCGCGCACATCATCGCTTTGTATTTCGGGCTGGTTCCCCCGGCGGGGATCGCCGGCACCGTGGAAGGGCTCAGGCGGCTCCTGAAGGAAGCCGGCGGCCACCTGGTCACAGGCTTCGTCGGCACGCCGTATTTCTGCCACGCGCTGAGCCGGAACGGCTGTACCCGCGAGGCTTATGACCTGCTGCTGCGGGAGGACTACCCCTCCTGGCTCTACGAGGTCAGGGCCGGCGCCACCACCATCTGGGAGCACTGGGACAGCCTGAAGCCCGACGGGACGATGTGGAGCCCGGACATGAACTCCTTCAACCATTACGCGTACGGGGCCGTGGGCGAATGGATGTACCGCGCCGCCGCCGGGCTGGAAATCGACGAAGCGGCGCCCGGCTATGCCCACACCATCGTATCGCCCCTGACCGACGGCCGGCTGGACTGGGCGCAGGCCGCCTTTGACAGCCCCTACGGCAATGTCGCCTCCGCCTGGCAGCGGGACGGCAGCCGGATCACGCTGACCGTCACAGTGCCCGCCAACGCTTCCGCGACCATCGTCCTGGAGGACGGCGCGGAGGCGCCGGAGAGCGAGCTGCCCTTTGCCCTGAACGCCTCCGGACGCTGGCAGGCCGACACAGGCTCCGGCGTCTGGATCATCACCTATACCATCAACGACTGAGATCATAAGGAGGTTTTTGACATGAGCGCACACATCAAGCTGGGTTACGCACCGACCCGCCGGGCCATCTTCAGCGCGCCGGCTGCCGTGGAATACCGGAAGCTGACCGCCGACCGCCTGCGGGAGCTGGGCATTGACTTCGTGGACATCGACGACGTGAACGAGGAAGGCCTGCTCTATGACGATGCCGGCCTGGAAAAGATCATCGAAAAGTTCAAGCGGGAAAAGGTGGACGGCCTCTTCCTGCCCCATGCCAACTTCGGCACGGAGTATGAGTGCGCGCGCCTGGCCAAGGCGCTCAATGTGCCCGTCCTGCTCTGGGGCCCCCGGGACGAGCGGCCCGACGCCAACGGCATGCGGCTGCGCGACAGCCAGTGCGGCCTGTTCGCGACCGGCAAGGTGCTCCGGCGCTTCCGCGTCCCCTTCACCTACATGAACAACTGCAACCTCGAAGATCCCGAGTTTGAGCGCGGCGTCCGCGATTTCCTGGCCGTGTGCAACGTCGTCCGGGTGTTCCGCCATACCCGCATCCTCCAGATCGG
>CACXEB010000171.1 GCA_902766515.1 uncultured Eubacteriales bacterium | reverse complement strand
GCCGTAGATGGTCTTCTGGGCCACGATATGCCCGCCGTTGGCAGCCAGCGCCTCGATGGTGTAGCTGATCGCCGCCGCGCCCGAGGCGAGGGCCAGGGCCGCGCTGCCGCCCTCCAGGGCCGCGAGCCGCTTTTCGAGCACCTCCTGGGTCGAGTTGGTCAGCCGTCCGTAGATGTTGCCGGCATCGGCCAGCCCGAAGCGGTCCGCCGCGTGCTGGCTGTTATGGAACACATAGGAAGTGGTCTGGTAGATCGGCATGGCGCGGGCGTCGGTCGCCGGATCGGCCTGTTCCTGTCCGACGTGCAGCTGCAGGGTCTCAAATCTGTAGTTGCTCATGATCATTTCCCTCCCTGATTTTCCTGTCTTTGACGGTAATCCTCGAGCGCGGAGCGGATGGCTTCCTCAGCCAGCACGGAGCAGTGCATCTTGTAATCCGGCAGCCCGTCCAGGGCTTCCGCGACCGCCTGGTTGGTCAGCTGCATGGCGTCCGCCACCGGCTTGCCCTTGATCAGCTCCGTGGCCATGGAGCTGGATGCGATGGCGCTGCCGCAGCCGAAGGTTTCAAACTTGACGTCCTGGATGACGCCGTCCTCGATTTTCAGGTACATCTTCATGATATCGCCGCATTTCGCGTTGCCGACCTCGCCGATGCCGTTTGCGTCCTCAATGACGCCGACGTTGCGGGGGTGACGGAAGTGGTCCATGACTTTTTCGCTGTACAGTGCCATATGATTTCCTCCTTCACGGGTTTACAGGATAAACGGCTTTTTGCCGGCGGTCAGGTCCCGCCAGATCGGTGAAAAGCTGCGCAGGTAGGTGACGACCTCCGTGACGGCGCGGATGATTTCGTCCACGTCCGCCTCCGTCGCGTCATCGCCCAGCGTCAGCCGGAGCGATCCGTGGGCCACGTCGTGTACCCGGCCGATGGCCAGCAGCACATGGCTCGGATCGAGCGACCCGGACGTGCATGCGCTGCCGGAGGATGCCTGGATGCCCTTGTCGTCCAGCAGCAGGAGCAGCGACTCACCCTCAATGCCCTCGAAGCAGAAGTTGACGTTGCCGGGCAGCCGGCGCACCGGGTCGCCGTTCAGCGCCGCGTGGGGGATCTGCTTCAGCCCTTTGATCAGCCGGTCCCGGAGCGCGGTCAGCCGGGCGGCGTTGTCCGCCATTCGCGCGTTGGCTTCCGTCAGGGCCGCGGCCATGGCGGCGATGGCGGGCACGTTCTCGGTGCCGGCGCGCTTCCCGCGCTCCTGTGCCCCGCCCTCGATCAGGCTGGTCAGCCGGATGCCCTTCCGCGCGTACAGGAAGCCCGTGCCCTTGGGCCCATGGAATTTGTGGGCCGACGCGGAAAGCAGGTCCACGGAATCGCTCCGGACGTCCACGGGAATGTGGCCCACGGCCTGCACCGCGTCCGTGTGGAACGGGATCTGCCGCGCGCGGCAGAGGGCGCCGATCTCCCGGATGGGCTGGATCGTGCCGATCTCGTTGTTGGCGTACATGATGGAGACAAGACACGTGTCGTCCCGCAGGGCGGCCGCCACTTCCTCCGGCACGACGACGCCGTTTTCGTGGACGTCCACCAGCGTGACCTCAAAACCTTCCTTCCTGAGCTTATCCAGCGTATGCAGGACGGCGTGGTGCTCGAACGCGGAGGAAACGATGTGCATTTTCCCCTTCCGGCGGCCCAGCTGCGCGGCGGACAGGATGGCCTGGTTGTCCGCTTCGCTGCCGCCGGAGGTAAAGTAGATTTCCTTCGGTTCGGCCCCGATCACGGCCGCGACGGCGGCCCGGGCCTCCTCCAGGACCTCCCTGGCCCGCTGACCGTGCGCGTACAGGCTTGATGCGTTGCCCCAGGCGTCGGACATCAGGGACATCATCGTCCGCACGGCTGTTTCGCTCGGTTTGGTGGTAGCGGCATTATCAGCGTAAATCACGGTTTTTGACTCCTTCCATCCGGGACGGCGCTGAACGCCGGTCCGGAATATGGGAGATTATAATCCTATAAACCTACTATGTCAATAGGCAAAAAAATATTTTCCCGAACGGCTTGAATTACCTATTCAACCGCTATATAATATGGTAAATCTGAGGAAAGGCGGCGGGGCAAATGATTTCCACCAAAGGACGGTACGCTGTCCGCGTGATGCTGGACCTGGCGGAGCACAACGAGGGGGACTGCATCCCGCTCAAGGATATTGCGCGGCGGCAGGGCATCTCCAAGAAATACCTTGAAATCATCGTGAAGGACATGGTCGCCGGCGGCCTGCTGACCGGCGTGAGCGGCCGGGGCGGCGGCTACAGGCTCTGCCGGAAGCCGGAGGAGTATACGATCGGCGAGGTGATCGAGCTGATGGAGGGCAAGCTGGCGACCGTCGCCTGCCTGTCCGACCCCGCCCGCCCCTGCCCGCGCGCGGCGGAATGCGAAACGCTGCCGCTGTGGGCGGAGTACGACCGGATCACCCATGATTTCTTCTACAGCAAGCGCCTCAGCGACCTGCTGCCGGCGCCTGCCGCCCGGGAATGACCGGGGCGCCGCTTATGGAACTTTTTTTCCTGGCCCGGAAGGTTTGCGGGCAATGCCCCCGGAAGCGTTACAAATATGCTGAATAACAAAAAAGGGGCTGCTGCAGAAGCGCATCAATCTGCAGCAGCCCCTCTCCTGTGTCAGCCTGGATGGAACGGCAGACCGCCAATTCTTTCCGGCGTTCCGGGTCCCGGGCCTTACAGGGCTTCCACTGTATAGCCCTCTTGGGTCAGGACGTTGACCAGGCCGTCCTCGGCAATGATGTGGTAGATGCCGATGGCGATCAGGGCGCGTCCGCCGTCCGTCAGGGCTTTTTTGGCGACCTCCAGGAAGCGGGCGTTGCGTCCCGCGTC
>CACXEB010000170.1 GCA_902766515.1 uncultured Eubacteriales bacterium | reverse complement strand
CATACTTATTGTACGACGGCAAGCAATGGAACAGGAATCAAGGCTTGAACAAACCGCCGGCGGATGGTATACTGGAAAAAAACACTGAGGGAGATCCACATGGTGTATGCGCTGAATGCGGCGGAAGCCGGCGATAAAAAGATTTATTCCCTGGGAGAGGCGTTTTCCGGTTCTGATCCGGAGGGACGGGTGATCGGGTTCACCAATGATTCCATGACGGTGGACGGCAGGCCCTTTTTCGGGATCAGCGGCGAGATGCACTTCGCCCGCGTGTCCCCGGACCAGTGGGAGGACGCCGTCGTCAAGATGCGCTGCGGGGGCATCAATATCCTGTCCACCTACGTCTTCTGGAACGTGCATGAGGAAGAGGAGGGCGTCTTCCGCTTCGATGGCTGCCGTGACCTGCGGGCCTTCCTGGACGTCTGTGAGCGCCAGCATATGTGGGTGATCGTCCGCATCGGTCCGTTCGCGCACGGCGAGATGCGCAACGGCGGCCTGCCGGACTGGCTGTACGGCCAGCCCTATGACGTCCGGGAGAACGACCCGGGCTTCCTGGAGGCGGTCCGCCGGCTGTTCCGGGCGCTGCACGGGCAGATGGACGGGCATTACTATTACCAGGGCGGCTGCGTGATCGGCACGCAGATCGAAAACGAGTACCAGCACTCCTGCGCCCCGTGGGAGCAGACGACCGGCGTGTCCGACGAATGGATCACCAGCGGGCATTCCGGCGAGGAGTACATGCGGGCGCTGAAGCGGATCATGCTGGAGACGGGCATCCGCACGCCGTTCTACACGGCGACCGCCTGGGGCGGGGCGGTGGTGCCCGTGGACGAGGCCCTGCCACTCTGGGGCGGGTACGCCTACCAGCCCTGGCTGTTCTACCGCCGGTCGGGCGTCCATCCGGCCACGCCGGAATACATCTACCGGGACTGCCACAACAGCGCGGTGACCAGCGAATACAACTTTGAGCCGGCCTACGATCCGGAAAGCCGGCCCTACGCCTGCTGCGAGATGATGGGCGGCATGATGTGCAGCTACCGGTACCGGTTCCGGATGGACATGCGCGCCATGGACGCCCTGGCCAATATCAAGCTGGGCAGCGGCTGCAACCTGCTGGGCTACTATATGTACAAGGGCGGTACCAACCCGACCGGCCGCGTCACCCCGTACCTGAACGAAGGCCAGGTGCCCAGGCGCAGCTATGACTACCAGGCCGCCATCGGCGAATTCGGCCAGATCCGGGAAAGCTACGGGCGGCTGCGGGCGGTCCACATGCTGTGCCGGCTGTATTCCGGGTTCCTGGAGGACACGAAGGCGGTCGTGCCCGCCCACCTGAAGGACCTGCGGCCCGACGACCTGTCGCCGCTGCGCTTTTCGGTGCGCGTGAAGGGGAGCGGCGGCTTCCTGTTCGTCAACAATTTCCAGGACCACGCGGAGATGCGCGACCGGCACGGGGACGAGGTCCGGCTGGCGCTGCCGGACGGGGAGGTCACGTTCCGGTTTGACATCGCCGCGGGGGAAAACGCGATCCTGCCCTTCGGGCTGCCGCTGGGGGACGCGCGGCTGGATTATGCCACTGCGCAGCCGATGGCGCACGTCGGACACACCTGGTTTTTCCTCGCGCCGGACGGCATGGCGCCGGTCTACCGGATCGACGGGCAGGAGTACCGGCCCGCGGTGGGCGAGGCGGTGACGGCGGGCGGCCAGGTCATCATGACGCTCAGCCGCGCGGACAGCCTGCGCTTCTGGGTCTACGGGGACGACGCCTGGCTGTGCGACGCCCCGCTGCTGTGGGACGGGGCGCGGCTCAGGGCGGAGGTCACGTCGGGCGCCGCGCGGGTGGACCGCTGGTCGGAGGACGCCCGGCGCTTCGTCCCCTTCATCGTATTGTACAGCGGACGGCAGCCGCAGCCCGTCGCCTGGGAACAGACCGGCACGGGCCGGTTTTCGCTCCGGATCCCCCCGGACGCGCTTGAGGGGCATAAGCTCGCGACGCTCCGGGTCCGCTACCGCGGTGATATCGGCTGCGCCTTTGTCAAAGGCCGGCTGATCTCCGATAACTTCTGCAACGGCGGCGAATGGGACATCCGCCTGGACAGCGAGGCGGAGGACCTCAGGGAAGCGCCGCTGGTGCTGTACCTGACGCCGGTCCGGCGCAACGTCACGGTGGACGCATCCGCCATGGCCGGGCTCCGGGAAACGGCGGATTCGGAGGCGGCGGCGCTCGAATCGGCGAAGCTGCTGCTGACGGATGATTATCCGGTGCCGCTGGCGGGCGGCGAAGGGAGGGCGTGCGTATGAGCGGTCGGGCAAGCGTCCGGACGGAAACCGTCCTGATCCCCACCTACGGCGTGGGCGAGCCGGACAAAAACCCGATGTTCCTGGAGCACCGGGTCTACCAGGGCAGCAGCGGCAAGGTCTATCCCCTGCCTGTGATTGATAAGATACTGGACGAGAAGGAGGACCGGCCCTACACGGCGGTCTGGCTGGAGAACGAATACCTGCGGGTGATGGTGCTGCCCGAGCTGGGCGGACGCATCCAGCGGGCGTATGACAAGACCAACGGCTATGACTTCGTCTATTACAACGAGGTCATCAAGCCGGCTCTGGTCGGGCTGACCGGACCCTGGATCTCCGGCGGCATCGAGTTCAACTGGCCCCAGCACCACCGGCCGACCACCTTTTCGCCCGTGGATTACCGGACCGTGGAGCACGCGGACGGCAGCGCGTCGGTGGAGCTCAGCGAGATGGACCAGATGTACGGCACCAAGGGGAAGATGACCTTCACCCTGTACCCGGACCGGGCATACATCGAGATCAAAGGGCAGCTCTACAACCGCACCGGCCTGCCGCAGACTTTCCTGTGGTGGGCCAACCCGGCCGTGTCGGTGAACGACGACACCCAGTCCGTGTTCCCGCCGGACGTGAACGCCGTGTTCGACCACGGCAAGCGGGACGTGAGCGCCTTCCCCATCGCCACCGGCGTGTACTACAAGCACGATTACGGCGCGGGCGTGGACATTTCCCGCTACAGGAACATCCCCGTGCCGACCAGCTACATGTGCGCCCACAGCGATTACGATTTCGTGGGCGGCTACGATTACGGCCGGCAGGCGGGCATCCTGCATGTCGCCGACCATCACGTGTCCCCGGGCAAAAAGCAGTGGACCTGGGGCTGCGGGGATTTCGGCCGGGCCTGGGACCGGAACCTGACGGACCGCAACGGGCCGTACATCGAGCTGATGACCGGCATGTACTGCGACAACCAGCCGGACTTCACCTGGCTGCGCCCCTATGAGGAGAAGACCTTCACCCAGTACTTCATGCCCTACAAGGCGGCCGGCTATGTGAAGAACGCCAGCCGGGAATGCGTGGTCAGCCTGGAGGCAAAGGACGACAGGGCAAAGATCGTCGTCTATACCACGCAGCGCTTTGAAAAGGCCCGGGTGACGCTGACGGCGGGGGACGCGGTCATTTACGACCGGACGGCGGACCTGAGCCCGGTCGATGTCCTGGAGGACACCGCCGCGTTCAATGTGCCGGAGACGGCGCTGACCCTGGCCGTGTACACATCCGGCGGGCGGAAGCTGCTGGACTATACGCCGCGGCCCGGGAAGATCGAAAAGATCCCCGATCCCATGCCGCCCGCCCGAAAGCCGGAGGAGATCCTGACCAACGAGGAGCTGTACCTCACCGGCCTGCACCTGGAACAGTACCGGCACGCCACCTTCCTGCCGGATCCGTATTACCTCGAGGCGCTGAAACGGGACCCGGGCGATATCCGGGCCAACAACGCGTACGGCACGCTGCTGCTGCGCCGGGGGCGGTTCGCCGCGGCGGAACCGTACTTCCGCGCCGCCATCGCCCGCATGACGGAACGCAACCCGAACCCCTATGACAGCGAGGCGTACCTGAACCTGGGCCTCACCCTGCGGTACCAGGGCCGGGATGACGCGGCATACGACGCGTTTTATAAGGCCGCCTGGTCTGCGGCGCAGCAGGAGGCCGCCTACTATCACCTGGCGTGCATCGACTGCCGGCGGGGCGATTACGCCCTGGCGCTGGAGCATGCGGAGCGCAGCCTGGTGAAGAACGGCCACAGCCTGAAGGCCCGCGCCCTGAAGGGCATGATCCTGGCGGCCCTGGGCCGGGAAGCGGGATACTGGTACGAAGAAAACCTGGCCCTGGACGCCTTCGATTACGTGTCCCGCATCGAAAGCGGGGATATCGAAGGCGCGCTCAGGCTGATGAACGGCCGGGCCAGCAGTTTCATCGAGTGCGCCATCGATTATGCCGAGGCGGGCTTCTATGCCAAAGCCATCGCCCTCCTGAAGCGCTGCCCGCATCCCACGCCGATGGTTTACTATCACCTGGCCTACTGCGCCTTCATGAACGGCGAATACGAAGCGGCGCGGCAGGCCTGCGGGCAGGCGGCCCGGGCGGATTCCCTGTATTGCTTCCCCAACCGGCTGGAGGATATCCAGCCCCTGTGGTACGCGATGGATCACTGCCCGGACGACGCCAGGGCGCCCTATTACCTGGGCTGCCTGTGGTATGACAGGCGGCAGTATGACGACGCGATCGCCTGCTGGGAGCGCTCCGCCTCCCTTGATCCGGACTTCCCGACCGTGTGGCGCAACCTGTCCCTGGCGTATTTCAATAAGCGGCATGATCCCGAAAAGGCCAGGACATGCATGGAAAAGGCCTATGCCCTGGATCCGTCGGACGCGCGGGTGCTCCTGGAGCTGTTCCAGCTGTACGGCCGGCTGAACGAAAGCCCCGCGGACCGGCTTGCCTTCCTGGATGCCCACCGGGACACGGCCTTCCGGCGGGATGACCTGTATGTCGAATACTGCGCCCTCCTGAACGACCTTGGCCGGCATGAGGAGGCGCTCGGCCTGGTCCTGGCCCATACCTTCCATCCATGGGAGGGCGGCGAGGGCAAGGTGACCACCCAGTACGCCACGGCCCTCATCCAGCTGGGTATCCGGGCGCTGGACGCGGGCGATGCCGCCGGCGCGAAGGACCTGCTCACGCGCGCGCTGGTCTTCCCGCACCAGCTGGGGGAAGGCAAGCTCGAAGGGGCCAGGGACAACGATATCCACTACTATCTGGGCCTGGCGGAAAAGGCGCTGGGCCATGAGGAAGCGGCGCGGGCCGAGCTGGAGCGGGCGGCGGCGGGCGACGAGGAGCCTGCCTCCGCATTGTATTACAACGACCAGCCCGCCGACCGGATCCTGTACCAGGGCCTGGCAAACCGCGCCCTCGGCCGGGAGGACCGGGCCCGCAGCCGCTTCTACAGGCTGATCGCCTATGGGGAAAAGCACTATTATGACCGGCCGGAGCCGGATTACTTCGCGGTGTCCCTGCCGGACCTGCAGCTGTTTGACGCCGACCTGGCCCGGCGCAGCCGCGCCCACTGCGAGTACCTGATCGCCCTGGGCAGCCTGGGCCTGGGCGACCGGCAGCGGGCGGCCATGTGCTTTGACGCCGTGCTGGAGATCGACGCCGGCCACCAGGGGGCGATTCTGCACCGGGCGCTGATGACGGAGGGACTGCTATGACCATGCTTGACATTTCCGGGACCTGGCGGTGTGAGATCGAAGGGCAGTGCGCGGACGTGCGGCTGCCGGGCACGCTGGACGAAAACGGCCTGGGCCGGCCGGATGATCCGATGGGCCAGTGGAAGCTGGACGAGGTGCGGCGCATCGGATTCTGGCACGAGGGCGACCCGATCGTCACCCGGCTGACCCGGAAGCACACCTGGACGGGGGAGGCACGCTTTACCCGCCGGGTGGACTGTGACCTGAACAGCGGCGCGCGCTGGTTTGCCGATGTGGAGCGGGCGAGGTCCCTGCGCCTCAGGATCAACGGCCGGGAAGCGCCCCTGTACCGCCCCGCCTGCCTGTCCGCGCCATACACCTTCGAGGTGACCGGGCTGCTGACCGGGCATGATCAGTGGGAATTCCTGTCGGACAACGGTTATCCCGGCTGGCCGGCGGAGGCCATCACCTATTCCTCCGCCGCCTCGGACGAGACCCAGACCAACTGGAACGGCCTGCTGGGGACGCTGCGCCTGCGGGCGGAGGCGCCGGTTTTCGTGGATTGGGTCCGCGTGTACCCGGCGGACGGGCAGCTGGACGCCGTCGTGGAGCTGGACGCCGCCTGCCCATGGCAGGGGAGCCTGCAGCTGTGCTCGGACGCGCTGGCGGAAACGCATACGCAAACCTTCTCCGTGGAAGCGGGCCGCCATTCCCTGTGGTTCAGGGGCATGGCGCTGCGGCAGGATGCCCGGCTGTGGGACCTGGACGAAGGGTGCCTGCACAGCCTGACGGTGACCGGCCCCGGGCTGGAGGCCCGGACCGTGTCCTTCGGGATCCGGCGGTTCGCGGCGGAGGCGGGTCACCTGACGCTCAATGGGCGGCGGATCTTCCTGCGCGGCGAGACCAACTGCGCGGTGTTTCCGGAAACGGGCTACTGTCCGATGGATACGGACACCTGGCTCCGCGTCCTGGCGCGGTACCGGGAGTACGGGGTCAACTGCGTGCGGTTCCACAGCCACTGCCCGCCGGAGGCGGCCTTTGACGCCGCGGACCGCCTGGGCATGCTGATGCAGCCGGAGCTGTCCCACTGGGACCCGGCGCACGCCTTCGCGTCGGACGAAGCGCGGCAATACTATCAGACGGAGCTCTTCCGGATCCTGGCCCGGCTGGCCAACCATCCGTCGTTTGTGATGCTATCGCTTGGCAATGAGCTGCAGGCGGATGAGGCGGGGCACGCCTTCATGGACCGGCTGCTGGCCAATGCCCGGGCGTATGACGGCACCCGGCTGTACACGCCCGGGTCCAACGCGCACTATGGCCAGCGGGGGGCGGATCCTGCCGGCGATTTCCATACGTCGATGCGGTACCGGGACCGGGCGATGCGGGCGACCGGCGGCGGGATGTCGGGGTGGCTGAACCGGGCGTATCCGGACGCGGCGCATACGTACGATGCGGCGGTGGCCGCGCTCCGGGCAGCAGGGGACCAGCCGGTCTTCTCGTTTGAGGTCGGCCAGTACGAGGTGCTGCCGGACTTTGGGGAGATCGGGGCGTACCGGGGCGTGCTCAGGCCGGATAACCTCTGCCATATCCAGGAAAAGGTCCGGGAGCGGGGGCTGGAAAAGGACTGGCGCCGCATGGCGGAGGCCACCGGCGAGAGCAGCCTGCAGTGCTACCGGGCGGAGGTCGAGGCGGCGCTGCGCACGGAGGGCTACAGCGGCATCAGCCTGCTCGGCCTGCAGGATTTTCCGGGCCAGGGCACGGCGCTGGTGGGCATGCTGAACGCCCACCTGGCGCCGAAACCCTATGATTTCGCGAAGGCGGAACGATTCCGCGCCTTCTTTACGGACGCGCTGCCCCTGGCGCTGCTGCCCCGTTTTACCTATGAGGCGGGGGAGACGCTGACCGTCCCCATCCGCATGGCGAATTACGGCAGGAAAGACCTGAACGGGACGCCGGAATGGCGGCTGGCCGGGGACCGGTTCCGCGCCGAGGGGATCCTGCCGGAGGCGACGGCGGCGCGGGGCGGCCTGACCGACCTGGGACAGCTGACCGTGCCCCTGGACGGGATCGGGCGCCCTGTCCGGCTGACGCTGACGGTGGCCTTTTCCGGCTGCCGGAACAGCTATGACCTCTGGGTATACCCGCCGACGCAGCCCGTCTGCCCGGAGGCTGTCTGCGAGTGCCGCTCGCTGGATGACGGCGCCCTGGCCGCGCTGGCGCGCGGCGGCTGCGTCTACCTGGCGCCGGACAGTACGCCGGAGGCGCTGCCGGGCTCTGTCCAGGCGCAGTTCAGCCCGGATTTCTGGTCGGTCTGCACCTTTCCCAACCAGTCGGGCTGCATGGGGCAACTGATCGACGCTTCGCATCCCCTGTTTGAGCGCTTTCCCACGGAGCGCTGGAGCACCTGGCAATGGTGGCCCATGGCGACGGCCCGCGCGGTCGTCCTGCCGGAGCGCGTTGACTGCATCGTTGCCGAGATGGATTCATACGCCTTCCTGCGGCCGATGGCGCAGCTGTTCGAATGCCGCTGCGGCCGGGGCCGGCTGCTGTTTTCCTCCATGGGCCTGCACAGGCTGCAGCAGTATCCCGAAGCCCGGGCGCTGCAGGCGGCGATCTATGCCTACATGACTTCCGACCGCTTCCGGCCGGCCCAGGCGCTGAGCCCGGACTGGATCCGGAAGCTGACGGCAGGCTGATTCAATCATCTCGTATTTCATTTCCTCCTCCGGCATGATCAGCCACATCGGGATGCTCATTCAGATAATCATGGAAGTACAGTTCATCATTGTCCCCGGCGTATCGCAGATGGATATGACTTACGGTTCTTTAATCTGTATTCCAGTTGGACATCAAACGGCTCCGCTGCTGCCAGTTCCTCATTGACCTCCTCCGCAGGCGTACAGCCAAGTGCCCGGTATGCCGCCTGTGACTCTTTTGAGGAATGCGCTGAAATATACAGTCTGTCCGCGCCCAGCCGCCGGGCCT
>CACXEB010000169.1 GCA_902766515.1 uncultured Eubacteriales bacterium | reverse complement strand
GTTCCTGGGTCGGCATCGGATGCTTGTTGGGATTGATCGCCATTATGCCCGTCCTCCTTCCGCGCCGCGGAACAGCGCGCACGCCTCGTCATAGGCATGCCGCTCAAAGTCCGTATACATCCGTCCGCGGGAAATCGCCTCGTCAAAATCGATCAGGTGGCCGTCAAACTCCGGCCCGTCGACGCAGGCAAACTTCGTTTCCCCGCCCACGGTCAGGCGGCAGCCGCCGCACATGCCCGTACCGTCGATCATGATCGGGTTCATGCTCGCGATGGTCCGGATGCCGTATTGCGCCGTCAGCTTGCAGACGAACTTCATCATGATCAGCGGCCCGATCGTGATGACCTCGTCATAGGTGTTTCCCTGCTCGATCAGCGCCTTGAGCGCGTCCGTGACCAGGCCCTTTTCCCCCCAGGTGCCGTCGTCGCTCATGCGCTTGAACAGCGTGGAATGCGCGGCGAAATCGTCCTCCAGGATGACGAGGTCCTTCGTGCGGAAGCCCGCGATCGCGTGGACTTCGGTGCCCTGCTCAAACAGCTTTTTCGTCACCGGATAAGCGATCGCGCAGCCTACGCCGCCGCCGACCACGGCCACTTTCTTCAATCCTTCGGTATGCGTGGCGCGGCCCAGCGGGCCGGCCATATCCGCCAGGAACTCGCCTTCGTAAAGATGGTTGAGCTTTTCAGTCGTCGCGCCGACGATCTGGAAGATGATGGTGATCGTGCCGGCCTTCCGGTCAAAATCCGCGATCGTCAGCGGGATCCGCTCGCCGTCCGCGTCCGCGCGGACGATGACAAACTGTCCTGGTTCCGCTTTGCGCGCGATCAGCGGCGCTTCCACCTTCATGAGCGTCACGGTCGGATTGAGCGCTTTTCTTTCAATGATCCTGTTCACGGTCGTCTGCTCCTTATCGCTGGCTCAGCTTTGTAAAAGGATAATCCTTGCCGTAGGTCTCCACCCGGATGCTCTTGATGCGCTGGTCTTCCAGCGGCTTGTCCATCCGGTCACGCTTTACATTGACGATCCGGTACGCCGTCTCCATACCCTCCAGCACCTTGCCGAACGCGGCATAAGCGCCGTCCAGGTGGGGCGAAACGCTGGTCATGATAAAGAACTGGCTGCCGGCGGAATTGGGCATCATGCTGCGGGCCATCGACAGGACGCCGTCCACGTGCTTCAGATCGTTCGTGACGCCGTTCTGCCTGAATTCGCCCTTGATGCAGTAGCCCGGCCCGCCCGTGCCGGTGCCCCGCGGATCGCCGCCCTGGATCATGAAATCGGGAATCACGCGGTGAAAGATCAGCCCGTCGTAAAAGCCGCTGTTCGCCAGCTCAATAAAATTGCCGACGGATTCCGGGGCGACATCTGGATACAGTTCGCCGCTCATCCGTCCGCCGTTTTCCATCTCGATCACAAAGGTAGGATTCATGCCGATTAACTCCTTTTTGTACTTGAATATTTAAGAGAGCCGCCCTGCGGCGGCTCTGTCAGTCAGTTCAGGCAACCGTGAAGGCATCCTTGCCCAGACCGCAGACGGGGCATACCCAATCATCGGGTATATCCTCAAACGCGGTGCCCGGCGCGATGCCGCCTTCCGGATCGCCGACCTCGGGGTCATACACATATCCGCAGGGGCATTCATACTTATCCATCGCAGAGACTCCTTTCCCGACCGGCCGTAATCAGCCCGTCCCCGCGATTATAACCGAAAGTCCGGTGTTTCGCAACTGTTTTGATGTTTTTTGTTCGCATTTCGGCGAACAGTAAAAAAACATGAGCGCCCGTCTTGACAAAGCCCTGAAGCGGTGCTAAATTAGCGTCATGCTGCTACGACGAAGCTACGCACGCGCCTTGATGCTTTCAGAGAGTCAGCGGCAGGTGAAAGCTGACAGCTGCCGGCGCGAGCGGCCTCCCTTCCGAGCAGGACTTCTGAACGACCATCCGAACGTCAGTAAGAAGCCCCGGCACGCCCCGTTACCATGGCGAAGGATCTGTCTGGATCCGCTGAGAGGCAGCGCCTGGGCGCTGCAATTGGGGTGGTACCGCGGTTTTCCCGTCCCCTGGGCACAGATGGCCCAGAGGGCTTTTATTTTGCAGAAAGGGATGAAACACCCATGAAAAAAATCAGCATCACTGATACGACCCTGCGAAGGGCGGCCGAAGCGGGCGTCCTCGGCTTTAAAGAAAAGCTGGAGATCGCCAAGTGCCTGGACCGTGTGAATATCAGCGCCATTGAGCTGGCGCCCCTGACGGACAGCAAGGCGGACAGCATTTTTGTCAAGACGCTCGCGTCCT
>CACXEB010000168.1 GCA_902766515.1 uncultured Eubacteriales bacterium | reverse complement strand
TCGTGGGTCAGCACGTCCACGTCCGCGCTGGTGCCGTTGAAACTGCTGAAGATGAAGGGCGCTTTCCACGCCGGGAACCGCGTCATGTAGCCGCCCATGCGCTTGCCGGGGCGCGTCTCCAGGTCGAACAGTCCGTAGCGCACCATGAAATCAAAGAATTCGCCGGTCTCCGGGCTCATCTCCCGGTACATCCGCTGCGCCTTGCGGACCAGCTCCTCCTGCGTGCCGATGGGGTCGGCGTTTCCCTCGGGAAAGATCAGCGCCTCGTCATACCAGCGCAGGGTATCCACGCCCAGCAGCCGGCGCTGGCGCTCGCGGATCTCCGCGACCGCGGGGGTCACGATGTCACGGATCTGCCGGCGGAACCGGGCGGTGTCCTCCTGGGTGTAGTCGAAGCGGCGGCGTTTCAGGTAGGCCATTTCGGTATAGCTGCTGAAGCCCATCTTCCGCGCCATGCCGGTGCGGAGCCGGACCAGCTCGTCATACGCCTGGTCCAGCTGCGGGCTGATCCGCTCGTACAGCCCCGCCCAGACATGGGCCGCCTCCCGGCGCTCTGTGCGGTCGGTGCTTTCCATGTGCTTCAGCAGGCCGTAGAAATTGCACTGCTCGCCGCGGAAGTCCGCCGTGGCCAGGGCGCTGTCCTTCTGGTATTTCTGCTGCAGCTCGCCCTCGCGGATGGTGTCTTCGATCAGCCGGTCGTCCGTCGTCCGCAGAGTGGCGTCTACCAGCCTGAACAGCTGGACGCCGAACTCCCGCTCGAAGTCCGGGCGGAACGGGGACCCGGACAGCGCCTCCTGGTACCGCTTCGCGAGCGGGATCAGGGCGGCGGACTGCTCGCGCAGCCATTTCATCTCGCCGTCGTAATAGGGATCCGTCGTATCGACGGTGTTGCGCACGGAGGCCAGGGACATCATGGTGTCGGCGTGCTCCCGCGCCTGCTGCAGGCCGAAGAAGGCAGCCCGGGCATCCGGATACGACGCCGCCCGGTTCAGCGCGTCGATGGCCTGCTCATAGGCCTGCGCGAGCGCCGCCATGTCCGGCCGCTCGTAGGGCATGTCGTGAAAGTTATACATGATCATACGCTCCATAATGGTTTGTCGCCCAATCGGCGCAGGAAATGCTCCGCCGCCGTTCTGGGGAACGGCGGGCGCAGCGGCTGTTGACCTCCTGATTATACCAAAAAAGCCGCGCCGCTGTCCACAGGGGATGTATATATTTTGTACAAAAACGCACGGTTGAAAAAAGGGGAAAAATAAGCTATACTAACACGCGTGAAGGAGGGATGCGCGTGATGAAGACACGGGCCGGACTGCTGCTGGTGCTGATCCTGATGATGTGGGCGCCGATGGGCCTGGGAGAGTATGAACTGCCCATCTCCCTGACGCCGGGACCGAAGCCGAATCCGGCTTGCTATACGGCGAATGGCTATGAGGATGACAGCCTGACCGTCCGGATGGAAAAGATCCGCCTTCCCCGCACGACGGTAGACCTGGCATGGATCAAGGTCAAAAGCCCGACCCAGCTGCGGACGGCGATCTACGGCAAACCGGGCGATGTATATAACAACGATCCCGGGGCGCTCGTACGCAGCAGCAACGCGGTCGTGGCGGTGAACGGCGATAAGCTGACCGAGCGCAAGCACGGCATCATCTACCGCATGGGCGTGATGCTGCAGCAGACCGCGAGCCCGGAAAAGGATACGCTGATCATCGATGAAAACGGCGATTTCCACTGCTTTATCGGGTCTGATCCGCACGAGATGGCCCAGCTGCTGAAGGACGGGCACCGCATCATCAACTCCTTCTGCTTCGGCCCGGCCATGGTGGTGGACGGCCAGGCGCAGAACATCCGCGACCGCGACTACGATTTCGAGAAGGTAGCGGAGGCGCCGCGCACCATCATCTGCCAGATCGGCCCGCTTGAATACCTGTTCGTGGAGATCGAGGGCCGCAGCCAGGCCTCCAAGGGCATGACCATGCAGGACGCGGCCGATTATGTGGCGACGCTGGGCGTCCGGACGGCCTATAACCTGGACGGCGGCAACTCGTCGATCATGTTTTTCAATCGGCGGTACTTTGACGAGCATTACACCGGTTCGGAGCGGCCCATGTCGGACATCGTGTATGTCTGCAGCGCGGTCGATCCGGCGACATGGGAGTGAATATGACACGGGAACGTTGGTTTGCCCTGGCGGGGGCGCTGCTGCTGGCGGCGGCCATCGCCCTGACAGCCCTGGCGGTGCGGAGCCCGAAGCTGACGGCGGAAGCCAATCTGCGCTATGCGGGCGGGGCGGAGAACGATGTGGATGACGACATGGCTGAGCTGCTCGAACTGCTCGGCGGGGACTGAAGCATGAACGGATACGGTATCGGCCTGGCCGCTGCCCTCGCCATGTGTGCGGGCCTGGTTCTGCTGCTGACCCGCCGGGGGCCGGGGCTGCACCGCGGGCTGCTCCTGTGCGGCGTCAGCGCTGCGGGGGGATTGCTGGCGGCGCGGCTTGTCTACTGGCTCGGCGCGGCGGACTTTTTCATCGGCCGCGTTCACAGCGCCGGTTCCTTTTTCTGGTGGACAGACGGGGGATTCTCCCTCTTCGGGGCAGTGGCCGGCGCGGCCGGCGCGGCATGGCTTGCCGGCCGGCGGATGAAGCTGCCCGTCCGTGACCTGGACGCGCTGGCCCTGCCGGTGATGCTGTTCGCCGCGGAAGAGCGGCTGCTGGAATGGACCGCCTGCGGCCTGGACTTTGGCATGAGGCTCGAATCGCTGGCCTGGCTGACGGTCCCTGACGAGTTCGGCCGGGTGCTGAATGTAGCGCTGATCGAAGCGATCCTCCTGGCCGCAATGGCAGGGGGGCTGCTCTGGCGCATGAAACACCGCCGGGAGCACAGCATCAGGCTCCGGGATGCGCTGTTCATGCTGGGACTGGTCGAAACGCTGATGATCAGCATGCGGCGGGACACCTATATGATGTGGGGCTTCGTCCACCAGGAGCAGCTGTACTTCTATCTGCTGAGCGCCGGCATCGTCATGCTGGCAGGGTTTGAACGGCGCAGGCTGCCGGCGGCCGTGGCGGTTTCGCTGCTGACGGCAGGCGCCATCGTTTTCCTGGAGTTTGCGCTGGACGGCCGCATCCGGGTGCCCTTTGCCTTTATGCAGGCGTGGGCGGATGAGTTCTGGTACAGCCTGTTCATCCTGGTGCTGGCGGGCTTTGCGGCCTGGTATTTCCGGCTGGGACGGCCGGAACGGGAGGAAAAAACGGTATGAAACACTGGATTCGGGCGGCGGTCGTCTGCGCGCTGTGCCTGCTGTGCGCCGCCGCTTCCGCGGAGACCGCGAAGGAGCTGAAACCGGCCAGGGTAACGGCGACCAGCAACAAGGGCGCGGTCAGCCACCTGCAGGACCGGGTCTACAAGACGAC
The DNA here is from genome assembly GCA_902766515.1 of uncultured Eubacteriales bacterium. Next base: position 6,990 of record CACXEB010000168.1, on the reverse strand, counting down.
CTGGTACGCCAAGAAGGGCTACGTGCAGGTCGATATGCCGGAGGACCAGCCCGCGTACGGCGTCTACCTGTGCCATTACAAGCAGGCGGTCCCGTATGCCGTCCAGACGCCGGATGGCCAGGGCGGCTACCAGGACTACGCCCGCCATGACGAGGAATACCTGCACCAGTTCACCGCCCTGCCGGGGGTGACCTCCTTCCGGATCGCCATCGATCAGTACGACGGCAAGCACATGCTGACCCTGACGGAGCTGCGGGTCATCAGCCCGGGGGACGTGCCGGCCTGGGTGCAGCAATGGGAGACGGTCGACAAAGCGGACCTGCTGCTGCTGAGCGCCCATCCGGACGACGAGCTGCTCTGGTTCGGCGGCGCGCTGCCGACCTACGCGGGCGACCGGGGAAAGAAGGTCCAGGTGGTCTACCTGGCGCACGGGGACGAGCGGCGGAAGAACGAGCTGCTCGACGGCCTGTGGACCTGTGGCATCCGCTATTACCCGGTCATCGGCGAGCATAAGGACTTCATGTCATACAACCGCTCGGACGTGTACGCGGCCTGGGGCGGGACGAAACGGGTCTATCCGTGGTATGTCAGCATCCTGCGCCGCGTGAAGCCCGAGGTGGTGCTGACCCAGGACTTCAACGGCGAATACGGGCACGCCGCGCACCAGATCACTGCGTGGATGACCGTCAACTGCCTGGAATACGCCGCGGACCCGTCCTATGACGCCGCGTCCTATGAGGCATACGGCGCCTGGAAGGTCAAGAAGCTGTATGTGCACCTGTATCCGGAAAACCAGGTGGTCATGGACTGGCATCAGCCCCTGAGCGCCTTCGGCGGCAAGACGGGGCTGGAGGTGGCCCAGGACGCGCTGTGGTGCCACGTGTCCCAGCGCGCGCTGACCTACCAGATGCTGGAGGAGGGCCCGTACGACTGCCGGCTGTTCGGCCTGTATTACAGCGCCGTCGGGCCGGATACGGCGAAGAATGACTTTTTTGAGAATATCCCCTGAGGAGGAATATGGCGGAATGAAGCGGCTGATCATGAAACGACTGATGGCTGTCCTGTTGGTGGCGGTGTGCTGCGCGGTATCCGTCGGCGCGTATGCGGCGGAGTTTGACCTCAAGGATTATTCGGTGTTCACCTTCGGGGAGCGGCAGCTGGTGTACCAGGGCCCGGGCGAGACCTATTACCGGCACGGCAACGCGGCCGTGGGCGCCAGCAACAACACGCGCCTGTACGGCGTCCTGGACGGCTGGCTGATGATCGGCTACGGCTACTCGACGGACAAGTTCCGCGTCGGCTGGGTCGAAATCCCGGCGCCGGACAAGGACAAGCGGACCGTGCTGTCCACCTCCGATACGGTGGGCAACCTGCGCTTCGACATGGTGCTGCGCACGACCGTGGACGAGTGCGCCGCGACCTACGACCCGGTCAAGATCAGCATGCGCAATATTGAGATCAAGAAGGGCGCGACCGTCAACGTGCTGTGCTGGTACGGCAAATGGGCCTACTGCGAGTTCAAGGTCGAAAAGAAGCTGAGCTGGGGCTTCATGTACGCGAACATGCTGAGCCCGGAGCCCGCGGCCAAGGCCGCCCCGGCGCTCAGGACCGACGGCCGGCAGCAGAAGACGGTGCTCAAGGAGACGGCTTCCAACGTGCCGGGCGGCAACTACGGCGTGTTCTCCGGCCCCGGGGAGCAGTACCTGCGCGCGGAGGCGGGCGGAGCGCACGTCCGTCCGACGGACAAGTGCTTTATCTTCGGGACGGAAGGGGACTGGTCCTTCGTCCGCGTGGCGGGCCACTACGGCTATGTGCCCACGGCGGCCCTGACCATCAGCAAGTCCAAGCTCAGGGCGGTCAGCTTTGACTGCGTGCCGTGCGTCACCGTGAGCGATGTGCCGCTGCAGGACGCGCCGGAGCAGGACGCGGAAACGCTGGCCCCGCTCGCGGCGGGGGAGACGGTCAACTTCCTGGCCTGGTCCGACGCCGCCCACCATTACGCCTATGTCGAGTACAAATCCGGTGAGACCAGCGCGCGGGGCTTCGTTCCCGCCGGGGGGATCGCCATGAAAACAGCCGCTGAGTGATCAGCGGCTGTCTCTTTCACGGGAAAACTGTATTTCTGCCGGTCAGAAGGCTTTGGCGACCGTCATCCGGACCAGGCTGCCGCGGATGTCGATGCTGATGTGATCGACCAGGCGCTTCAGGACGGACTTTTCAAACCCGTCCCAGTCCGGGTCCTCGAAATCGCGGCCGACCAGGTCAGCCTGCTCGTCATTGGACAGTTCAAAGTAGGAGCGCTCCACGTCGGAGGCCATGGCTTCCTCAAAGGCGTTGCGGAGCCTGCCCAGGAAGGTCTTGGCGGCTTCGTTTTTCTTGTCGGTGGAAGCGGCGATCAGGGTGGCGCGCTTATCCTTGTCCATGAGCGTCCTGGTGGTCAGGCAGAGGCGGAAGGCCGTTGCCTCGCTCTCCACCCAGAAGGAGGCCTTCAACTCGCCGGTGATGCTGCGGGCCATGCTGAGCATTTCCTCGGTCGCCAGCTGCAGGTGCAGGGAATCCACGTGGCTGAGGTTCCGGTAGTCCGCGGCCTTTTTGGTCTCCGCCACGGCTTCGCGGAAGCCGGCGCCGTGATTGTCGATGCTGATGATATCTGTCATCATGGTGGTTGTCCTCCTTTTTTCGCTGTCGGGTCAGTTTGTGTGCGTTGCTATCATAGCACAATTCTGTCGTTTCATCAATCCCTTTCCTTAAAATACTGCTTGCATTCCGCTGAATTATGTGATATGATAGGTCTGTTATCTCATCAGACTGTTCCGCGCAAGCCGCGTAACATAGAGATGCGCAATGAACTGGAGGGATTACCATGGGCAAGTATTGTGAGATTTGTGCAAAGGGCATGATGTCCGGGCACAACGTGAGCCATTCCAACCGCAAGACGAACCGCTTCTGGGCGCCGAACGTTCAGCGGGTCCGTGTGGTGATCGAGGGCCGTCCGATGCACATCAATGTCTGCACCCGCTGCCTGCGCAGCGGCTATGTGCAGCGCGCGCTGCCCACGATCAAGGCTGCTCCCGTCGCGGAAGAGCCGGCCGTGGTCGTTGCCGCCGAAGAGTAATCATTTAAAGGTTATCTTTGACGCAGCGCTGAAGCGCCGTGTGAAGGCACGGCGCTTTTTATGTGCCGCGGGACAAAGCAGGATTTTTGTGCTATTTTTTTCAGCCGCGGATATCTGTGCGGCAAGGAGGTTCGTTTCAAGGATGAAAATACCCATATGCGTGATCGGCGCCGGCGCGATCGGCGGCGTGACGGCGGCTTTCCTGGCGAAAGCCGGCTGGCCGGTGACCCTGGTCACCAAGCATGACGAGGTCACCGCGCAGGCCAATGCGGACGGCCTGAAGATCACCGGCGTCCGCGGCGCGGAGACCGTCCGGGTGCCGGCGGTCACGGACATTGAGGATGTCACCGGCACGTACCGGCTGTGCCTGATCGCCACCAAAGCCTATGACCTGCAGGACTGCGCGCGGCGCGTCCTGCCGCGGCTGGCGGAGGACGCGCTGGTGGTCAGCATGCAGAACGGCATCTGCACCGACGCGCTGGCCGGGGTCGTGGGGGCGCGCCGGACGGTCGGCTGCGTGATTGGCTTCGGCGCGACGCTGCACGCGCCGGGCGCGATGGAAATGACCAGCACAGGGGAGTTCGTGATCGGCATGCCCGACCGGAGCCTGCCGCCGCTGCTGGAGACCCTGCGCGAAGCGCTGGAAGCGGTCGCCCCGACGCGTGTCTCCGATGACATCTATGCCGAGCTGTATTCGAAACTGATCGTCAACGCCTGCATCACCGCGCTGGGCGCGGTCTGCGGCCTGCGCCTGGGGGAGATGATGCGCCGGAGTGATGCCCGCCGGATCTTCCTGGGCATTATCGATGAGGGCGTACAGGTCGCCAACGCGATGAAGCTGGTCATCCCGCCCTATGGGGGGAAGCTGGACTACCATCGCCTGATGAGCGGCCGCGGACCAGCCGATCACCTGCGCCGGCACCTGACCATCCGGGTGGTCGGCCTCAAGTACCGCCGGCTCAAGAGCTCCAGCCTGCAGTCGCTGGAACGGGGTCGGATGACCGAAATCCAGTATTTCAACGGGTACATCGCCCGCAAGGGCGCCGAATGCGGCGTCCGCTGCCCCATCAACGAGCGCCTGACCGCCATGGTCGGCGAGATCGAGCGCCGCGAGCGGCCGATCGACGTGAGCAACCTCGCCGATCCGGCCCTGACAGAGGCGGTCGCCGCGCTGAACCTCTGACCGGATACCGCATTCCCACCGCATAGAAAAGCGCCCCACGGGTTTCCGTGGGGCGTCTTTCAATGCAGGGGGATTATTCGCTGTAGATCAGCAGCCGGCCGCAGGTTTCGCATTCGATCTCCTTGCCGGACTGGACGTCCTTCACGACGCCGGAGGGCAGGGACATGTTGCAGCCGGTGCACTGGCTGCCCACCATCCGCGCGAGCGGCGGGAAGCTGTGGCGCTTGATGGTCTGGTATTTCTCCATATAGGCGGGCGTAATGCCCTTCGCCTTCTCTTCCGCGGCGGCCTTCGCCTTGGTGAGGCGCTCGTTCATCTCGCTGTATTCGGCGTCGTAGACTTCCTTGAGCTTGTCGAATTCCTTCTTGGTGCGGGCGGCGCGCAGCTTGACATCGCGCTGCAGCTTGTCCCGTTCGGCGCTGTCGCTGCGGATGTGCTTGATTTCGGACTCATACCCGTTCAGGTTGCCGATCAGGCGCTTGACGTCCGCGATATAGCGCTCCGTCTCCTCGGCGGACTCGGGATCATGGGCATTCAGCTTTTCCTGGATGGCCTGAATCTGCGTCTCTGTCAGCTGGACGGCGTCCCGAAGGGCCTCCAGGCGATCCTGCATGGCCAGGATTTCTTCCTCAATGTGGGCCAGCGATTTTTGCTGCTCACGGAGGAAATCGCGGAACTTGACCAGCTGCTGGCGATTGGGCGAGCGCTTGATCTCCTTGGAGATCCGCTCGACCTCGATATCGGCAGCCTGGTAATCCCAAAGCAAATTCAGTTGATTCATGGTGTACCTCCTGGAAAATGAAATCAGACGGCGGCCCCTTCAAACGGGATGTGGCTGTCAGCCCGGATGACGGGGCTGCCGGGAAGATGCGCGCTCAGGTAATCGATCAGGCGCGGGATCATGGGCGCTTCGCTGGCGTAGTGGCCGGCGTCGAAAATGACCAGGCCCCGGGCGACGGCGTCGATGATCTCGTGGTGGCGGATCTCGCCGGTCAGGTAGGCCTGGGCGCCCTCGGAGAGGGCGGTCATGTAGCCTTCGCCGTAAGCGCCGCCGCCGAAGGACATGACGGAAATCAGCCGGCCGGGATCGCCGTACACGCGGACGGGAGCGCCGATCCGCGCCGCGATCCGATCGCGCAGCTCTGCGGCGGTCACCGGCTGGGGAAGATCGCCGGTAAAAAGGAATCCGCCGGGCCGCAGGTGTTCGAAGCCCAGGCGTTCCGCGACGGACGCGCTGCCGCTCAGGACCGTCTGGTCCCAGTTGGTGTGCGCGGCGATCAGGGAAATGTCGCAGCGGATGAGCGCCCGGAGCACGTCGGCTTCCGGATCGCCGACGATCAGCGTTTTCCGTCCGTGAAACATCAGCGGATGGTGGGAGACGATCAGCTCCGCCCCGCAGGCGGCGGCTTCCCGCACGGTGTCGGCGGTGACGTCCAGCGTGCACAGGATGCCGGTGACCGGCGCGTCCCACCGGCCGACCAGCAGGCCGACGTTGTCGTAGGCCTCCGCGGTTTCAAAGGGAGCGAAAGCGTCGATGCACTCATACACGGTCCGGACTGTCAGCTGCGGCACGTTGAGCTTCCTCCTTCAGCCATTCAAGCTTCTGCCGGCCCTCCGCGCTGCGGTTGGGCAGGTAGGCGGCGATCCGCCGGTCGAGATACGCGCGGTACAGGGGGCCGGCCTGGGCGGTCAGGCAGGGGCCCAGGAAGAGCAGCCTGCCGTCGGGCACGGGAATGCCGGGCGCGCGCCGCGCGCGGATCAGCACATAATAGCGGCTGCCGGACAGGACGATCCGCTCCTCATTGATCCCGTAGCCCGTGTCGTACAGGCTGCGCCGCACCAGCTCCTGCTGTGTGTGCGCCGAGAGGACCAGCTGGTCCGGCAGGCGGTCGGGCGGCGCGGTACGCAGGATCCTGTCGATCGTCTGGCCGCCCATCCCGAGCACGGCCGCGGCGTCCACCGGTTCTCCCAGCGCGGAAAAGCCGTCGCCGACGCTGAAGCGCGCCTGGTCCGTGAAGCCCTGCGCAGCGATGTTCTGCCGCGCGGCGGCCAGCGCGTCCGCGCTCAGGTCCGTCACCCACATGGTCCGGGCGCGGCCGGACCGCAGCAGCCGGCAGGCCAGCAGGCCGTGGTTGGCGCCGATGTCTGCGCCGGTGCGGACGATGGGAAACAGGTCGGCGGCGGCCGCCAGGCGCGCCTGGACGGATCCGGAACCGGCGTCCGGTTCAGGGGCCGGCCGGGACTGCGCCGCCATCAGTCGATGTAATCCTTGAGCTTTTTGGACCGGCTGGGATGACGCAGCTTGCGCAGCGCCTTGGCCTCGATCTGGCGGATGCGCTCACGCGTGACATTGAATTCCTTGCCGACTTCCTCCAGCGTCCGCTGGTGGCCGTCGTCCAGGCCGAAGCGCAGGCGCAGCACCTTTTCCTCCCGCGGGGTCAGGGTGTCCAGCACCTCCCACAGCTGCTCCTTCATCAGGGCATGTGAAGCCGCTTCCGCGGGGGCGGGCGCTTCGTCGTCCTGGATGAAGTCGCCCAGGTGGCTGTCCTCTTCCTCGCCGATGGGGGTTTCCAGGGAGACCGGCTCCTGTGCGATCTTGATGATGTCGCGGACCTTGTTCTCGCTGATGCCCATCGCCTTGGCGATCTCCTCCGGGGTGGGCTCGCGGCCCAGCTCCTGCAGAAGCTGGCGT
>CACXEB010000167.1 GCA_902766515.1 uncultured Eubacteriales bacterium | reverse complement strand
GGTGTCGGAGGGGCACCCTCCGACTGTAATCCGCAGCAGCGGCATGTACGGTGCGAGGACCAAACGGCGTAGCCGTTTGTACCTTGCAGATTTGCCGCTCAGGCAAATCTGAGAGGGGGGTCCCGCAGGGGGGACGCCAGTCCCCCCTACGGCCCCTGGCAGCAAGATGATTGAATATGAAAAGAAATCATGATAGAATAGCAGACAGCGCCGCCTGATGGGGGCGCGTCCAGAGAGGGGATAAAGGAGTCCGTATGCTGTACCACTTTTTTGCTTATATGAATCGCATGAAGTATATCAACCGCTGGGGCCTGATGCGCAATACGCGCGCCGAGAATGACACGGAGCACGCGGCCCAGACCGCGATGATCGCGCACGCGCTCGCCCTGATCGCCAATGCGCGCTATGGGGGAATGTATGATCCGGGCCAGGTGATGGCCCTGGCCATGTATCATGACGCCAGCGAGGTCATCACAGGGGACCTGCCCACGCCTGTCAAGCACAACAATCCGCAGATCCGCCAGGAATACAACCGCCTGGAGGAGGTGGCGAACAACCGCCTGCTGTCGATGCTCCCGGAAGACCTGCGCGGCGCGTACATCCCGTTGATTTCCCATGACGAGACGACGCCGGCCTGGCGGCTGGTCAAGGCAGCGGACAAGATCAGCGCCTATATCAAGTGCATCGAGGAGAAAAAGGCCGGCAATACGGAATTTGAAAACGCGGCCTATACCATCCGCTCCTCCATCGACCGTATCGACCTGCCGGAAGTACGGGATTTCATGCGGGAATGCGTGCCCGGCTACGGCATGACGCTGGACGAGATCTCCCAGGGTGAAACGCTGTAAATCAGGGCAGGTATATCCGCGGAACGCGGGGCCCGATGCAGGCGGTGACTTCGTTGCGGTTCAGGTGTCCCCAGGCGGCCAGCTCGTTCAGGCTGATGCCGTCGCCCAGCAGGACGGCGGTGTCGCCGGCGCGGACATCGGGGATATCGGTGACGTCCACCATCATCTGGTCCATGCAGACCAGCCCCAGCACGCGGGCGCGGCGGCCGTGGATTTCGACCTCGCCGGCGCCGGAGAGGGCCCGGGCGTAGCCGTCCACATACCCGGCGGCCAGCGTGGCGACCGTCGTATCCCGGGGCAGCGGCGTTTCGTCATATCCTATGCCCTCGCCCCGGGGAATGACCGCGACGCGGGTGATCCGGGCGCAGAAGCGGCCGACGGCCTGGCGGCGGTCAAAGTGGACGTACCCGGGCGGCACGTTGCCGTAGAGGAATGCGCCGACCCGGACGGCGTCATACTGCCAGTCCGGATACCGCGTCAGGCCGATGGAATCCAGCAGGTGCGCCATGCCGAAGCGGACGCCCGCCTGCTCCAGCGTGCGCTTCATGCATTCAAACTGCTCATGCTGGGCCTGGGACTGCGCCTCGCCGCGCAGCGCCAGGTGGCTGTACAGGCCTTCGTACACGATGCCGGGCAGCCGGAGCGTCGGCAGCAGGTCATTCACGTCCGTAAAGCCCAGCCGGTGCAGGCCGGTATCCAGCTTGATGTGGGCATAGGCGTCCAGGCCCAGCGCTTTGGCGGTGCCGGACAGGGCGGCCAGCGTGGCGGCGGTGCCGGCGGTGACGCGGATGCCGTGGCGCACGCAGGTCTCCAGTTCTTCCACTGCGGGCTCGCCCATGCACAGCACGCGGCAGTCGGCCGGGACGGCAGCCTGGACTTCGAGGGCTTCCGGTACGGTCGCTACGGAAAAAAAGCGGACGCCCGCGCCGTACAGCGCCTGCGCGACCCGTACCGCGCCGTAGCCGTACGCGTTGGCCTTGAGCACGCAGATCATCTGCACCCCGGGCTTCAGCAGGCTGCTGGCTTCCCGGTAATTGGCCAGCAGGGCGTTCAGATGGACTTCCAGCCAGGCGCGGCTGCGGGACAGGGTTTCCATAGGACGTTTTCCTCCTTGTTCAGCGGATCGGTTGTCTGTTTCTTTCGTCACAAGATGGGAAAATCCTGCCGACGTTGACATTCTGCGATCGTTTCGGTACAATGGGCAGAACGGATTTCAGGGATTGGAGCGTAGGACTATGCGGTTTCTTCACACGGCTGACCTGCATCTGGGCAAGCAGATGAACGATCTGTCCCTGCTGGCGGATCAGGAATTTATTCTGCAGCAGATCGCATCCATCGCCGATCATGAGCGGGTGGACGCGGTACTGATCGCGGGGGATGTCTACCAGCGCTCCTCGCCCCAGGCGGAGGCGATGGCGCTGTTTGACCGCTTTGTCTCACAGCTGGCTGCAGGCGGGAAGAAGATCTTCATCATCAGCGGCAACCACGATTCCGCCCTGCGGATCTCGTATTTTTCCTCGCTGCTCCGCACGTCAGGCGTCTATGTGACGGAGGCCTTTGACGGGACGCTGCAAAGCGTCTCCCTGCAGGACGTGTACGGCCCGCTGGTCATCTGGATGCTGCCCTTCCTGCGGCCCTCCCAGGTGAAGCGCTGCCTGCCGGAGGAGAAGATCGCTTCCTATCAGGATGCGATGGAGGCAGTGCTCCGGCAGACGCCCATCGATCCGAAGAAGCGGAACCTCCTGCTGTGCCACCAGTTTATCACCGGCTGTGAAACATCGGATTCCGAGGAGCGGGCGGTGGGCGGCCTGGACAACATCGACGCCGCCGTGTTCGACAGCTTTGATTATGTCGCCCTGGGGCATATCCACAAACCGCAGAAGGTGCTGCGGGAGTCCCTGCGCTACGCTGGGTCGCCCCTCAAGTATTCCTTCTCTGAGTCCGGCCATCAAAAGAGTGTGGCCATCGTGGACATGGACGGGAAGGGGGATGTGGCGGTGCGTACGGTGCCCCTGTATCCCCACCATGATGTGCGCCTGCTGGAGGGAACAATCGATGGGCTGATGCGGCAGGACTATTCCGAGGACTATCTGTGGATCACCATCCACGATGAATTGGTGCCGCCCGATGCCCGGGTGACCCTGTCCACCAACTTTCCCAACATGCTGAAGTTTTCCGTGGTCAATTCCAAAACCAAAACGGATGTGGATGTGCTGGCTGCCCAGAGCATGGAAACCAGGACCGTTCCGGAGCTGTTCTCCGATTTCTACCGCCTGCAGAACAACGACCGTGATCTCAGCGATGCCCACCGGAAGGTGATCGACAAGGTGCTGAAGGAAATGGAGGAAAACGCATGAAGCCCATCCGGCTGGTCCTGTCCGCCTTCGGCCCCTATGCCGGTGAAACCTCCATTGATTTTTCGAGGTTCGGCGAGGACGGCATCTTCCTCATTACCGGGGATACCGGCGCGGGCAAAACCACCCTCTTTGACGCGATCAGCTTTGCCCTCTACGGCGAGGCCTCCGGCGGCAGGGAGCGGCGCAAAAGCAAATCCTTCCGCTCGGACTACGCCCATCCGAAAACGGAAACCTATGTGGAACTGACCTTCAGCCACAGGGGAGAAACCTGGTGTGTCCGCCGGAACCCGGAATACCCCCGGATGATGAAGAACCGGGACGCT
>CACXEB010000166.1 GCA_902766515.1 uncultured Eubacteriales bacterium | reverse complement strand
CCTACCGGCCCGTTCGTCGGTGAAAATGATCCACTGGATCATTTTCCGGGCCCTCCTCACCCCGCACCGTACATGCCGCTGCTGCGGATTGTACGCGAGGGTGTACCCCCTCGCGGCTCCCCTCGTCACGTCCTCTGCAGCACTCTCATCCCATCGCCCTACGGGTGGCTACGCCATCCGCCGGGTAAACCGGCGGACTCCGGGATTCCGTGCCGAAGAGGACAGGGTGGTACGTCACTGGGTTATGGATTTGGATGGCTATGGGGTGGGACGACGGTTCGGCTTGCGGCCTCCCGCCGATGAGGACAGGGGGGTACGCCGCTGAGCTTTAGAGGTGGTTAGCGGGGAAGATCACGGTTTGGTATGTGGTTTCCTGCTGCCTGTGACTGTAATTTATGGATCCATCGGACCGGAAGGCTGGGGAAATCACGGTTTGGTCTGTGGGCCTCCCGTGATACGTGATTTTGGCTTAATTGTTCACAATTATGTAGGCGAAGCTGCCGCAACAGTCGATGAAGACTCTGCAGCGGAGGAGTTCCTGCTTGAACTCATTGCTCCGAACTGCTCGCCTGGCTCGCGGTCTGTTTTCCCGGACTGACTCATCACTATTCATTTCTTACGGTCCAATTGCCCTGCAACAGCTGATTCGAAACCAAACTTCATTCTTCAAATCCCGCTCTCCGGATCGCGGCCGGCAATCCTGGGGCACAAGGCGGCGTATCTGGAGAAGCTGTCCGGGCTTGTGAAAAAAAGGACGGGAGACCGATGCGGCGGGGCGGAAGGCGTGGGAAGACAAGCGGTGTCGGAAGCGGATTTTCGCGGATCCGGGGAGCGTTGATATGCTTTGATTTTTACAAAAAGGTAACAGAAAATGACGAAATTGTTAAATAATTCCTTGACATTGAAATGTTTCTGACATAAAATAGAGCCGTATAACCAGCGACACACGCGGGCTGTACGGCTCGTTTTGTGACGGAAGGAGGGAGGGGCATGCAAACTGCCCTGATTCATCGGATGAGGCGAACGCTTTTGGCGCTTGTGATCCTGTGCCTGTTGATGGCTGTGCCGGCATTGGCGGTCAATCCGCCGGTGGCTGCCCAGATCACGGTGACGCCGGATGAGATGTCGGTCCCGGGTCCGGTGGATGTTTCCATCAGCGTCACCAATATTTCCGGCGCCGATCTCAAGCGGCCGGTGACCCTGTATGACCCCAACGGCAAGATCGTGTCTGGCTTCGGCCAGAACGGCAGCGCGACCATGAAGAAGGACGCGCAGATGACCATCAGCCTGCAGGGCTCGGTCACGCAGGAGATGCTGGACGCGGGCCAGATGACGTATAACCTGCGCTGGATGGACGAGGACGGCCAGGAAATGGCGCTGCCCGTCACGGCGGAGGTGCATTTCAACGGCGAGCGGTCTGGCCTGCACATCGTGCGGACGATCAGCCCGGAGGTGGTGCGCAGCGGACACAGCGTCAAGGTGACCTATGAACTGACCAACACCGGCGCTGTCTCTATCAGCAACATCCAGGTCAAGGAAAAGCTCAGCCGCACGCCCAAGACCCTCAAGAACCTGGCCATCGGCGCGACGACCAAGGTGGAGTTTACCGCCAAGATGGGCAACAGCGACCTGGTGAGCAGCGCGGAAATCAGCTACCGCCCGGCCGGCACGGGCAAGACGGAAACCGTGACCATCGAGGAGCAGACCATCCCGCTGGCTGTGCCCGGCCTGAACGTGGAGCTGAGCGTGGACAGGACGGCCGTGGACATCGGTGAGTCGGTCCGGCTGGTCCTGACGGCCCGCAACGAAGGCAACATCACCTATTCGCATGTGTCCGCGACCGACAAGAAGCTGGGCACCGTGTTTGAGAACCTCACCTTCCCGGCCAACCAGACGGTGACGGAGGAGAAGGAGATCACCATCACTGAGCCGTCCTCCTTCGAGCTGAAGCTCGCACTGGACGACAACACGGGCACCAACAACTCGTACACGACCAACAAGGTTTCCGTCAGCGCTTACGACCCGGAAAAGGAGCTGCTTCTGACCCTGCTGCTGACCGCGGACCGGGACTACATCACCAGCGCGCCGGAAGACCTGTCGATGACCGTGGCGGTCACCAACACCAGCAACGTCGACTGCAAGGACGTCAAGATCAAGCAGAACGAGCTGCTGATCAGCACGATCCCGACCCTGGCGGCGGGCCAGACCATGATCGTCAAGCGCGACTTCACCGTGTCGCAGGCCGGCTCCTTCCGCTTCAAGGCGGAGGTGAAGGATACCATCGGCAATTCGCTGACGTTTGAGTCCAACACGCTGACGCTCAACTACGCGCGCGTGACGCCGGTGCCGACGTCCACGCCGGTGCCGACCGTGCCGCCGTTGGAGACCCTGCCGCCCGTTGATTATGAGAATACGGGCACCATCCTGCGCACGGTGCGCAATGTGCTGTATACCGCTTCCCTCGTCCTGGGCTCGCTGGCGGCCGTCACGCTGATCCTCTTCCTGGCGAGCACCATCGTGCGCGCCGGCAAGCGCCATCAGTCCGACCAGGCGTATGACCACCTGGACCTCGCGGAGCGCCGCGACTACGCGCAGCCCCCGGAAGACCAGGATGACCAGGCCCCTGCCGCCCGGAAGCCCGAGGACAGGGGAGGGGATGACGCGTCCGCTCCGGCGGAGGACGCTTCCATGCAGACGGAAGCCGGCGGCTTCCGGATGACCCGTGACAGGCAGACCGAGGACTTCCCCACCTGGCGGGAGCCCGGCGCCCGGACCGACGCGCCGGAAACGGCGGAAGCGCCTGCTTCCGAACAGCCGGCCGCGCCCGACCAGACGGCTGCGCCCGAACCGACGGAACCCGCGCCTGAGGCCAATCCCACCGATGCGGAACGGACGGCTTTGCCCGACCGGCGCAGGAGAAGGAGTAATCGCAGGTGATCCCGTTCAGGCGTTGCCTGAACGGTCGTAGGGGGGACTGGCGTCCCCCCTGCGGGACCCCCCGCAGATTTGCCTGTACGGCAAATCTGCAAGGTACAAACGGCTGACGCCGTTTGGTCCTCGCACCGTACATGCCGCTGCTGCGGATTACAGTCGGAGGGTG
>CACXEB010000165.1 GCA_902766515.1 uncultured Eubacteriales bacterium | reverse complement strand
TAGCCGTCGTAGGGCGCTTCCGGATCGGCGTAACGCCTGGTGAAAGGCTTGCAGATCTCCGCCCGGTGCCGGAAGACAAAATCGATGTCGTCCGTCCAGCCGGTGTGGCCGGTGACCACCGCAATGGGGCGATGCCGGGCCCGGATATTCCGTTCCAGCTTCTCCAGGCTCCGGACCGCCAGGCGGTTGTCCTCCGCCAGGGTGCTGATGAAGCTGTACCCGCCGTCCGCACCGAACCAGATCGTGTCTCCTGTGAACAGCCAGGCATCGTCGATCAGGTACACCATGTGGCCCCAGGTGTGGCCGGGCACCAGGATGCACTCGATCTTGATATCGCCAATGTGCAGCACCTGTCCGTCCTTCAGCAGGACGCGCTTGTTGTCCGTCTTCACCCGCGGCAGCCGATAGAAGCCGTGGAAGACTTTCCGCCTTTTCTCCCCGGTCAGGTAGCGGTTCTCAATCTCTCCGATGTAGACCGTGGCGTCTTTGAAGAGCCGCTCGCTGTCATTCTCCAGCGCGCCGACATGGTCGGTATCCTGGTGGGTGATCAGGATATGCCTGATCGCGGCCGGGTCGATGTCCAGCCAGTCCATCTTTTCCCGGAGCCTGGCATAGTTGTAGCCCGCGTCGATCATGATCGTGGTGCCGTTTTTCGTGTAGAAAAAGATGTTGGCGACCCATTCCCGCACGCAGGCGACGCCGGTATCGATCCATCCGGTGTTCAGGGGCTTGAAGATCGCCCGGCCCCGGAACAGGGCGCTCATGGATTTTTTCTGGTGGTCCGAGTCTTTTCTGGCCATCACGGTGCTCCTTTCAGACAGGCGTTTGCATGAACTCATCAATGGCTTTCAGTACCGGCGCTGCATACTGTTCCCCGCCGAACAGCCATTGCTCGTGCTGCATATCGAACGTCCGGATCTCCGGGTCTCTGAAATATTTCTTATACCGTTTCAGGTATTTCTCGCCCATCTTGCTGGCATAGATGAAATGGACCCGGGTGTGCTCCACATGGATATCGTCCTCCAGCCAGGTGAGCAAATCGGTATAGTATTCGTTCCGGATGGATTCCGGGCTGAACTTCGCAAAACAGTCCATGAAGCGGTCCGCGGTCTCGTCGCTCATCTCAAAGACCTTCCTGAGCTTTTCCCTGGACCTGGCCCGCTTCTTATCGCTTCCGGCGAAGCTGGTCAGCAGCGGCACGACTAGCCTGGACTGCAGCCACGCGCTGCATCTGCCGCTCTGATCCAGGTCCGGGCTGCCGAAGATCCCGTGATCCAGATGGACATTCTTGCGCTGGATCAGCTGTCCCACAAAGCTGCTGCCCAGTGACGAGCCGATCGCGCCGTCCAGCCGGCCGCCATGGTTCTCTTTGATATACCGCTCGATCTTCTCCGTGACCGTGATCATGTCAGGAAAGATCAGGCCGCTTCCGTCAAAACCGTCATAATCGACGCAGATCAGGTGGTATTTCGCGGACAGCCTGTCCAGCACCGTCCCGAAGTTCGTCATATAATCACAGGCCGTTCCCGGCAGCAGCATCAGGGTCTTTCCGCCCTGCAGCCCTGTTTCATCAAACCGCATAATCGCCTCTCCTCTCCTGTGAACAGTTCCGTCCGGATCACTCACTTCGCGAATCGGATTCTCACAATGACCATCCTGACCAGGCGGTCGCAAAAGCGGATCATCAGCCTGTAAAACAGGCCAACCTCGTGGTAAATGTCCCGGTATCCCCGCATATAGCTTCGGGAGGTCACAGACGCGAACCTGGTGCCCCACGCCTTCAGCTCATCCGGGTCCTCCAGGGAGAAGAACGCGCCGACGTCCCGGATGCCGGCTTCCTTCAGCCAGGTTTTCATCATCAGCCTGGCACCGCGCCGGTTGCAGCAGTCAAACACCAGTACCGCGCCGGGAAACCGTCCGGCCATTTTCCGGAAAAGCGCCTGCACGTCCCCGGTCCTGAAGTAGTAGAACACGCCGGTAGCGAAGAAGACCGCACCGTTTGCCGCGTCAATACGGTCCATCCAGGCTTCGCTGTTCAGGTCGAAGCCCAGGTTCTCCTCCCTGTCCCCGGCAGGAAGAAGACGGTCCCGGACAGCGATCACGTCCGGCATATCAATGTTGACTCCGCGGCACAGCCCGTTGTCGCATTTGCGGAACGTGTCATCCAGGCCACAGCCCAGGTTCACCACCGAAGCCTTGGGATGATCCTTCAGGTAATCCTTTACTTCGCAGCCGATGTCATACTGCCGCTGGGCCACTTCCAGCGCGCCGAACAGCCCCGCAGCGCTCTCCATCCGCCTGCCTTTTTCAGAAAAGTCATAGTCCAGCATGGCGCAGATGCGTTCCGCCTCCGGATCGCTGAACAGCTGCGGAAAACGCTCCGAGCAGACCTTCCGGCCGTACAGCGGAATGACCAGCGTCTCCTGGACGGTGTTTTTTTCAATGTGGTATTTTTCCATACCCGTCTCACTCCTTGAAACGTATGCCCGTGACCCTCCCCGGCCACCGGGTCACGCTGATGAAAGCATTAAGTGAACAGTTGCAAATCATGATGTTAAAAAATCAATACGGATGCCTCGGCAGTTAGAGGCCGCTTACTATTATACTCCAAATTTCAAGGATTGCAAGCCTGACAGGACTGCCAGTCTATCAGATGCTCCACTCAGCGCTTGCCGCCTGCAGCTGCGCCATGCGGCGGAAAACGCCGTTTTCCTGCGCCAGCAGCTCCTTCGGGCTGCCTTCCTCGACGATCGTTCCGCCGGACAGCACGACGATCTGGTCCGCGCCACTGACAGTACGCATCCGGTGGGCGATGACCATTACGGTTTTGTTCCTGATCAGCCGGGAGAGCGCTTCCTGGATGGCGGTCTCGTTTTCGACATCCAGACTGGCGCTGGCCTCATCCAGCAGGATGATCGGCGCGTCCTTCAGGAAGGCGCGGGCGATCGAAATCCGCTGGCGCTCGCCGCCGGACAGCTCGCTGCCGTTTTCGCCGATGACCGTATCATACCCCTGCGGCAGCTTCATCGCGAATTCATCGCAGTTGGCCAGCCGGGCCGCCGCCAGCACTTCCTCGTCCGTGGCGTCCTTTCTGCCGACGCGGATATTTTCCAGGATGCTGTTGTTGAACAGCGTCACATCCTGAAACACGATGGAATACACGCCCAGCAGCGTTTCCGGATCGACGCGGGAGATATCCTGCCCGCCCACTGTGATCCGGCCCCTGCTGATATCCCAGAACCGCGCGGCGAGGCGGGAGACGGTGGTCTTGCCGCCGCCCGACGGACCGACCAGCGCCGTGACCTGGCCCTGTTTCGCGGTGAAGGTCACATTTTTGAGCACAGCTTTGTCCTGTTCATAGGAAAACCCGACGTCCTCAAAACAGATATCATAGCCGTCCGGATGGAATTCAGCCGAGCCGGTCTGTTCCGGGCAGTCCGTGATTTTATGCATCCGTCCGACAGGCACGGTCAGCAGGTTCAGCATGCCCAGGTTGATGAGGTTGCCGCTCATCGGCTCATACAGGCGGGAAGCCACCAGCAGGAAGGAGAAG
>CACXEB010000164.1 GCA_902766515.1 uncultured Eubacteriales bacterium | reverse complement strand
GTTTCCGCCCGGGAGGGCCATAGGCCCGACAGGAAACGCCGTGAGGGGGGTCCCGCAGGGGGGACGCCAGTCCCCCCTACGGTCACGTTCACAAAGTGAACAGTGACAAAACGAGGCATATCGTCGCGAGCACAGCGTCCGCGGCCAGGACGCACCAGTTCTGGTCCTCCGGGTCAAGGTCGTCGAAGGCGACGATATCGTCATCGATATGGTCCGCCAGGTCATTTGTCAGGAAGGCCGGATCCTTCCGCCTGAAGCGGGGCAGCCGCAGCTGGGGGATCCTGAGGCCGGTGATCCGCAGCCACGAAAACAGCGTGAAGAGCAGGAGCACCGCCCCCGCCACCAATGACAGGCTGGAAAACCGGCGCAGCGGCCAGCTTTCAGGCAGAAAGAAGTGGAGGAGCTGCACGGCGGACAGGGTCAGGACGCCACGGGTGAACAGCTTGTAGCAGAACGGCCGGAGCATCTCCCGGTGAAAATGCTTGCTGAACCATGAGGCCATGATGGCATCCCTCCCGCATCCGCTGTATTTCCGCACAAGATTACCATAGATTTGCGAAAATGACCAGCCCAAATTGCGCGGGATTATAGGCTTGCAATCAACCGGGAACTATTGTAAAATAGGAAAACCGCAAAAAAACAGCGGTTCCGCGCGTCTGCACGCGTCTGCAATGGAAGGGGGAGCATGAAGATGAAACTGATCCGGGCAAACAGCTACCAGGATATGTCAAGAAAGGCTGCCAACCTGATTTCGGCGCAGGTCATCATGAAGCCCAACTGCGTGCTGGGCCTGGCGACCGGCAGCACGCCGGAAGGCGTCTATAAACAGCTGATCGACTGGTACAATAAGGGAGACCTGGATTTTGACCAGGTGACCAGCATCAACCTGGACGAATACGTCGGGCTGGACCACGCCCATGAGCAGAGCTACTGGTACTTCATGCAGAAGCACTTCTTTTCCCATATCAATATCCGGCCGGACCATATCTTCGTGCCCGACGGCGCCAACCCGGACGCCGAAGCCGCCTGCGCGGAATATGACGGCATCATCCAGCGCTTCGGCGGCATCGACCTGCAGCTGCTGGGCATCGGCGTGGACGGCCATATCGGCTTCAACGAGCCGGGCTCGGCGTTTGAGCTGGGGACGCACAAGGTGCGCCTGCAGCCCAGCACCATCCAGGCCAACAAGCGCTTTTTCAGCAGCGAGGCGGAGGTGCCGGTCGAGGCCTACACGATGGGCATCAAAACGATCATGCAGGCCCACAAGGTGCTGCTGATCGCCTCCGGTCCCGCGAAGGCCTCCATCGTCCGCGCGGCCCTGTATGGGCCGGTGACCCCGCAGGTGCCGGCCAGCATCCTGCAGATGCATCCTGACCTCACCGTGGTGCTGGACAGGGAAGCGGCTGCCGAGCTGCCCGTGACGGGGGAATGACGAAGATGAAGACGCCCTTTTCCGCTTACCTGACGGAAGCCGCGCCCAGGATGCGCGCCCTGATCGACCGCCTGGGCAGCCGGTTTGAATACGTCAGCATCCTGTCCACCGACTCCGTGGGGTTTTCCCTGCGCGTGACGCCGCGGGTCCGCCGCCTGACCGGCGAGACCATGACGACGGAGCGGGGCCATGTGGTCCGGCTGTACCGGGATCAATGCTACTATGAATACGCCTTCAACGAGGACATCGACGACGTGGAAGCCCTGGCGCGAGACATCACGGCCGCTTTTGAGCGGCAGCGGGCGGTCCTCGCCGCGGCAGGCATCCCGCCCTACGAGACGCCCTGCCTGCCGGACGCGCCGGAGACGCTGGACGCCGCCTTTGATACGGAGCGGCTGCCGGAGACGGAGGACCTGTCCCGGCTGGTCGAGCGCCTGTCCGGCTGGGTCCGGGAGGGCATGGAGCGCGGGAAGCAGCTGGTCAACCTCACGCTGACCGCGCAGTCCACCCATATCTCCAAGCTGTTCCAGACCAGATGCCGGGATCTCCGGCAGGCCTATGTGTACTCCGAGGGCAGCGTGATGGCCGCCACCTCCGACCGGGGGCAGATGCGGATGACCCACGACGGCGTCGCGGGCCGCCTGGGACCGGAGCTGTTTGATACGGCGCTCCGGGAAAAGCTGGACGAAACGCTGCGCGTGTCGGACGATATGCTGCGCGCCGGGCGCGTCACCCCGGGCACCTACGACATCATCACAGCCCCGGATGTGACGGGCCTGATCGCCCACGAGGCCTTCGGCCACGGCGTGGAGATGGACATGTTTGTCAAGCGGCGCGCGCTGGGGGCGGAATATATCGGCCGCCGCGTCGGCTCGCCGCTGGTGACCATGCACGAGGGCGCCAACTGCGCCGTGAACGTGAGTTCATACGCGTTCGACGACGAGGGTACCCCCGCAGGCGACGTGATGGAGATCGACCGGGGCATCCTGAAGACCGGCATCTGCGACGCGCTCAGCGCCCTGCGCCTGGGGACGGCGCCGACCGGCAACGGCAAGCGCCAGAACTTCGAGCACAAGGTCTATACGCGGATGACCAATACCGTGTTTGATTCCGGGACGGATCCGCTGGACAGCATGATCGCGTCCGTCGGGCATGGCTACCTGCTGAGCGGCATTGACTCGGGCATGGAGGACCCCAAGCACTGGGGCATCCAGTGCATCATCGCCCGGGGCTACGAGATCCGCGACGGGAAGCTGACCGGCCGCATCGTGGCGCCGGTGGTGCTGACGGGGTACGTGCCGGACCTGCTGGGCAGCATCTCCATGGTGTCGCCCGACCGCGGGGTTTTCGGCACCGGCGGCTGCGGCAAGGGCTATAAGGAATGGGTCAAGGTCGCCGACGGCGGCCCCTACCTGAAGGCCAGGGCAAATCTGGGGTAAGGGGGCAGCGCATATGAATCAGGCGAAGCTGGAGCTTCTGAAGCGGACGCTGGCCGGATGCGGCGTGGAAAAGTGGGAGATCATCGATACCTGCGAAGAGGGCTGGGAATTCTACCTGATCGGCCGCCGGCTGGACCAGCACCGCGTACGGAACGTCAGCCATGTCCGGCTGCGGGTGATGACCCCGGCGGACGGACAGATGGGCGTGGCCTCCGGCGAGATCCCGCCGACGGCGGGGGAAGCCGAGATGGCGGCGCTGGTGGCAGCCCTGAAACAGCGGGCGGGTTACGCGCTGAACCCTGCCTGGGAGCTGAACCGGCCGGCGGAAAGCTCGCCCGCGCCCGCGCGCGTGGATGTCCGCGTGGACGATATCGCGGCGGATTTCCTGCGGACGCTGGCGGACATGCCGTATGACGGGGACGCCTGCGTAAACTCCTCGGAGGTTTTCGTGACCCGGAAGACCCGCCGGTTCCTCAACAGCGAAGGGATCGATCTCAGGGATACCTTCCCGGCCTCCATGGCGGAGGTCGTGGTCAACGCCCGGGACGGCGCGCATGAGATCGAAGTGTACCGCATGCTGCGTAGCGGCGAATGCGACCGGGACGGCCTGCGCGACCGCCTCTTCCAGGCGATGCGCGTCGGACAGGACAAGCTGAAGGCGCAGCCGACGCCCGCGCTGGGCAGGGCGGACCTGCTGCTGACGACGGACGCAGCCATCGAAGTGTATGACTGGTACCTGGCGCACCTGGACGCCCAGTATCTGTACCAGGGGTATTCCGACTGGCAGCTGGGCCGGCCGGCGGCGGACGGGGTGACCGGCGACCGGGTGACGCTGACGGCCCGGCGCAGCCTGCCGAACTCGTCCGCGAACAGGATGTTCGACGACGAGGGATCCCTTGTGCGCGACCGGGTCCTGCTCAGGGACAACGTGCCCGAAGCCTTTTACGGCAGCCGGCAGTTCGCCCAATACCTGGGCCTCAGGGACACCTTCGGGCTGAGCAATGTGGAAGTGGCGGGCGGCGCCGCGAGGGCGGAGGACCTCCGGACGGGGGATTATCTCGAGGCGGTCGAGTTTTCCGATTTCCAGGTCGATCCGGTGAGCGGGGACCTGGCCGGGGAGATCCGCCTGGGATACCTGCACCGGGACGGCCGGGTGACGGCTGTCACAGGCGGCAGCGTGACCGGCAGCATGGCGGATTTTGTCCGCACGATCCGCTTTTCAAGCGAACGGCGCCAGTATGACAGCTATCTGATCCCCGCGGTCACAAGGCTTGCGGACGTGACGATCACAGGCGCTTGACAGGTGGGCTGTTTTTCGTTAAACTGTCGGTGATTTCCGATGAATGTGGGGTGAGGTCAGTGTCAGTGCGGGAAGACAGCTTTGGGATGGACAGCAAGCCCATCCGCGATATCGCCTATGAAAGCCTCAAGCATGCGATCATTACCGGCGAGCTGACGCCAGGCTCGCGGATTGTGGAAACGGTGTACGCCAACAGGCTGCACATCAGCCGCACGCCGCTGCGCGAGGCGCTGCGAAAGCTGGAACTGGACGGGCTGGTGGAATACCAGCTGCGGCGGGGCGTCATCGTCCGCGCCTTTACGCTGAGCGATATCGAAGAGATTTTTACGATCCGGAACGCGATGATGATGCTCCTGCTGCCCTCCGTGGTGGAGGAAGCCGGGCAGGAGGATTTCGACGCGCTGAGCGAGATCCTGCGCAGCATGGATATCGCGCTGGAGAAGGACGACTGCGATCAGCTGGCGGTGTACAACCGGCAGTTCCACGGGCGGCTGGAGCATATCTCCGACAAGCGCCGCATCCTGGGCGTGATCGACAGCCAGGAGGAGTACATCATCCGATTCTCCTCCATCGCGATCGCCAACCTGAAGCACCGGCGCGCCGCGCACGACGAGCACCATGAGATGGTCCGCCTGCTGATGGCGCGGGACCTGGAGGCGCTCAAGGCGCTGACGCAGCGGCACCTGGAGGACAGCAAGCAGTCCTGCCTCGCGGCGCTGAAAAACAGGGAGTTCTGACACGGGCTCCCGTCACGGAGGAATTTGGACCGCATGAATGATTTCAAGCAGAAGGTACTGGACATCCTGCAGGAGGACTGCCGGATCCCGCTGGAAAAGATGGCGGTGATGCTCGGCGCGTCCATGGAAGAGGTGGCTGCCGCGATCGATGGCATGGAAACCGACGGCACCATCCTGCGCTACCGTCCGGTGATCAACTGGGACCGCATCAACGTCAACCGCGTGGAGGCGATGATCGAGGTGCGGGTCACGCCCCAGCGGGACATGGGCTTTGACGCCGTGGCGAGCCGGATCTACCGGTTCGACGAGGTGAGGTCCGTCTTCCTGATGAGCGGCGGATACGACCTGCTGGTGCTGGTGGAGGCGTCCACCCTGAAGGAGCTGGCGGCGTTCGTCAGCGAAAAGCTGAGCGTCCTGGACACCGTGACCGGCACGGCGACCAGCTTTGTGCTGAAGCGCTACAAGCAGGACGGCGTGATTTTTGAAACGGCCGGAAAGGACCAGAGACTGGTTGTGAGCCCATGAGCGAGCGTTTTATTTCACCAAGGGTTCTGGCGGTACCGCCGAGCGGGATCCGCCGGTTTTTTGATATTGCCGGCACGATGCGCGACGCCATCTCCCTGGGCGTGGGCGAGCCGGACTTCATTACGCCCTACCACATCCGCAGCGCGGCAATCGACTCGCTGCTGGACGGCGGCACGCAGTATACGCCGAACCGCGGCCTGCCCGTCCTGAGGGAGGAGATCGCCCTCTACCTGGAAAGCCGGGTCGGGGTCCGGTATGACCCGGACACGGAGATCATCGTGACGGTGGGCGCCAGCGAGGCCATCGACCTGGCCCTGCGCGCCACGGTGCAGCCGGGCGACCAGGTGCTGGTGCCGGATCCCGGGTATGTGAGCTATGCGCCCTGCGTCACCTTCGCGGGCGGGGATCCCGTCCCGCTGACCACGGACGCGTCGACCGCCTTCCGCATCACGCCGGAACGGCTGGAGCAGGCCATCACGCCGCGCACGAAAGCGCTGATCTTCCCTTATCCCAACAATCCCACGGGTGCGGTGATGCGCCGGGAGCACATGGAAGCCCTCGCGCCGGTCATCGAGCGGCACGACCTGCTGGTGGTCGCCGACGAGATCTACGGCGAGCTGACCTACGAAGGGGCGCCGCACGCGTCGATCGCGGCCCTGCCGGGCTTCCGGGACAGGACCGTCCTGATCAACGGCTTTTCCAAGGCGTTCGCGATGACGGGCTGGCGGCTGGGCTATGCCTGCGCGCCGAAACCGCTGGCCGCGCAGATGAACAAGATCCACCAGTACACCATCATGTGCGCGCCGCGGCCCAGCCAGGTAGCGGGCGCGGAGGCGCTGCGCGCGGGCCGGGAACACGGCTACCAGGACGTGCTGAAGATGCGGGACAGCTATGACCGGCGCCGCCGGCTGATGGTGGACGCCTTCAACCGCATGGGCCTGGCGTGCCACACGCCCGAGGGCGCGTTTTACTGCTTCCCGTCCATCCGGGCGACGGGGCTGAGCAGCGAGGAGTTCTGCACGCGGCTGCTCCGGGAGGAAGAGGTGGTCTGCGTGCCCGGCACGGCCTTCGGTCCGTCGGGAGAGGGGCACATCCGCTGCTGCTACGCGACGGGGCTGAAGCAGCTGAATGAAGCGTTTGAGCGCATGGAGCGCTTTCTGCAGAGAAGGAGAACCGACACGGAATGAAACCGCTGAAGAACCCGATCAGGATGCTGGCGCCGCTGCTGGCGCTGCT
Source organism: uncultured Eubacteriales bacterium (assembly GCA_902766515.1). The sequence goes on along the minus strand of CACXEB010000164.1, from coordinate 5,977 downwards.
GCTCTTCCTGGGCGCCGCCTGGGCAGAGGAAGAGGAGGAGATCTCCTTCTTCGAGCCGAAGGAGGGCATCGCCCTGACGCCGGCGCCCACGCCGACGCCCACCCCTGTGATCGCCTTTGAAACGCCCGCGCCTGTGATCACGCCGGCACCCGCCACGATGTCCATCGTGATGACTTTTACGGGCGACCTGACCATCGGCACCAACTACAAGGTATACCGCAACCTGGACGCTTCGATCTTCGGCAAGGAGCTCAAGCGGCAGGGCGGCAGCACCGGCTTCTACCTTCGCAACATCCGGGACATCCTGGCCCAGGATGACCTGACCGTCGTCAATTTCGAGGGCACACTGGCCGACTCGGTGGTCATTCCTTCGAACAAACGGAACAACGAATACCTGTTCCTCGCCCCGACCAGCTACGCGGCGACCCTGCCCGACAACAGCATCGAGGCGGCGACGATGGAAAACAACCACGTGATGGACTTCGGCGAGGACGGCTACCAGAGCACCATGCGCGCCCTGTCGGAGGCCGGGGTGGTGGTGGCCAACTCCAGCACGCTCGGCATCTATGAGGTCAACGGCGTCAGGATCGGGATGCTCGCATACCAGACCTTCAACGGCGGCTACGACCGGATCTACGCGACGCTGCAGAACGATATCGACCACGCGCGCTCCGAGGGCTGCGACATCGTGACGGTCAGCTACCACTGGGGCGACGAGCTGGACTATTATCCCAACGCCAACCAGCAGAAGCTGGGCAAGTTCACCATCGACGCCGGGGCGGACCTGGTCATCGGCCACCACAGCCACCGGATCAACCCCATCGAGGAATACAACGGCCGGTACATCGTCTATTCCCTGGGCAACTTCTCGTTTTCCGGCAACAACAAGCCCAGCGACATGCTGACCTACCTGTTCCAGATCCGCTTCAAGTACAGGCATGGGCAGATGTTCGGCACCGAGTTCCGGATCATTCCCTGCCGGATCTCCTCCAAGACCGATTACAACGACTTTGCGGTGACGCCGCTCACGGAAGGCCGGGACATCGATACCCTGCTCAGCCAGCTGAAGCACGTCGCCAGGCACATCAGCAACCCCGTAGCCTCTTATCCGCTGGAATGGGAGCGATAATATGCCGGTATTCAAAGCGCGGCTGATGGACGAAGCTGCGATGATGCGCGCCCTGACGCGCATCGCCCATGAGATCATCGAACACAACAACGGCGTCACCGGGGTGTGCCTGATCGGCATCCGCCGCCGGGGACTGCCGCTGGCGGAAACCATCGCGGGCATCATCGAGCGCATCGAGGGCGTCCGGGTGCCGGTGGGGGAGATCGACATCACCCGCTACCGGGACGACCTGAGCCGGCTGACCGACGACGCGACCGTGCACGCGACCCATGTGCCGTTTGACGTGACGGGCCGGACGGTCGTGCTGGTGGACGACGTACTGTACACGGGCCGCACCGCGCGCGCAGCGATCGAGGCGGTGTTTTCGCTGGGCCGGCCGGCAAGGATCCAGCTGGCGATTCTGGTCGACCGCGGCCACCGCGAGCTGCCGATCCGCGCGGACTATGTGGGGAAAAACGTGCCCACCTCGCGGCAGGAAGTGATCGCCGTGCACGTGCCGCCCTATGACGAGGGCGAGATCCGGGCGGATATCTATGAAATCGACGAGGGCGTCAGGTAATACAGCAATTCTAACGGGAGGGACCTGAGATGCACGCGAAAATAGTATTGCTGCCGGGCAGTCCGGTGGGCGAGCGGCTTTGCAGCGCGGCGGAGGAAGTGCTGACCGACATATCGGTGGCCTTCGGGCATACGTTCTCCATCGTGCGCGACAAGATCGGGGAAGCGGCGGAGCGCGCCTACGGCATGCCGCTGGCGGAAAACACGCTGCGCCTGTGCGCGCAGGCCAGCGCGGTGATGATCGGCGATATCCACAACGAGGCGGAACCGTTCCTGCTGCGCGCGCTCGGCATCCCGTCAAAGACCCGCGAGTTTTCGGTCGGCGGCGGGGAGAACGCGCGCTTCCTGATCGTCCGGGCGATCCATCCGGAAAAAACCGCGCTGCGGGACATGTTCCGCCAGGCCGTCGCCCAGGCGCGGGAGGAATCGCTCCGGCTGACCTACCTGATGCCGGAGTCGGTGACTGACGCGCAGATCTATCAGGACGCGCTGGAAGCCGAAACCAGGGACGTCGATGCCGTCCGGCCGGAGGAGCTGTCTCCCGCGGAGGCGGTCGAGGCGCTGCTGAGGGCGCCGGCGGAGCTGGGCATTCTGGTGACGCCTTCCTACGCGGGGGAAATGTGCCTGGCGCTGGCGACCGGCCTGCACGGCGCGCCCATGCTGTTGCATGACGCCTGCCTGGGAAAGAAGGTTTCGGTCTACGAGCCCTATGTGCCGGCCTATGTGAAGGCGAACGACGACCTCAATCCCCTGGGCACCATCGCGGCCGTCGCGTCCATGCTCCGGCACTCGCTGGGCCTGGAGCAGGAAGCGGACTGCGTCGTATCGGCCCTGAAGAACACGCTGGACGCCGGATGGCGCACGCCGGACATGACGAGCATGGGCGACGGCGTGAACTGCTATAAGATGCTGCAGCTGGTGTCCGACCAGATCAACCTGGCGGGCGAGCTGCTGCAGCAGCGCGGAGGCAAGCGGTGAGCCCGGTCTGGCCGCGGTATGAGCGGGGCAGCCTGGCGCTGATTTCGTCCATCGCAGCGTGGGCCGGCGCACCGACGGGCCACGCGACGCTCGCGGAGCTGGACGCCCTGCTGGCGGGCGGCCGATACCGCAACGTGGTGCTGATGCTGTTTGACGGCATGGGGGACGCGATCCTGCGCCGTCACCTGCCGGAGGACAGCTTCTTCCGGCGGCATGAGGCGCTGAGCCTGTACGCCTCCTTCCCGTCGACGACCGCGGCGGCCACCACCACGCTGGAGTCCGGCCTGTCGCCGGCGCAGCACGGCTGGCTGGGCTGGTCGGTCTTTTTCCCGGAGATCAGCCGGGCGGTCGACGTGTTTACCAACCGCGACTCGCAGACCGGCGAGGTGGTCGGGGAGACCTCGGTGGCGGAAACGTATATGCCCTATACGCCCATCTTTGACCGGATCAATGCGGCGGGGCGGGTGAAGGCCGCCCTGGTGTCCGCTTTCGCGGATCCGCCGGTGGTCGGGCTGGACGCCATCATGGACACGATTATCGCGGGATGCCGGGAGCCGGGCAGGCATTACTACTACGGCTACTGGGGCGATCCGGACCACCAGATGCACGAGACGGGAGTCGGTTCGCCCGAAACGGCGGCTGTCATGGCCGACCTGGACGCGGCGGGCGCGCGCCTGGCCGCGGCGCTGCCGGAGGATACGCTGCTCCTGTTCACGGCGGACCATGGGCTGGTGGACGCGAAGTACGTTTATCTGGAGGACCATCCGGACCTGGCGGCCATGCTGGTCCGTCCCCCGGCCGTTGAGGCGCGGGCGGCGGCAATGTATGTCAGGCCCGAGTGCCGGGCGGATTTCCCGGCGCGGTTCGCCGAAGCCTTCCCCGGGCATTTCCTGCTGATGACCGGGAGCGGAGTGCTGGAGAGCGGGCTGTTCGGCCCGGGCGCGCCGCATCCGCGGTCGCCGGGAAACGCGGGGGATTACCTCGCCCTGGCGCTCGACGAAACCTGCCTTGCCTGGAGCCGGGAGGACCACCGGCTGGTCGGCGTCCACGCGGGGCTGACCGAGGCGGAGATGCGGGTGCCGCTGATCATTTGCGGAACGGAGAAATCATGAAGCTGCTGCTCATCAGGCACGGGGATCCGGATTATGCCGGCGATACGCTGACCGAAAAGGGCTGGCGGGAGGCCAGGCTGCTGTGCGGCCGGCTGCTGAAGCTGGACATCCGCGCCCTGTACGTGTCGCCGCTCGGCCGGGCGCGGGACACGCTGAAGCCCTATCTTGAGGCGACGGGGCGAAAGGCGGCCGTCATGCCCTGGATGCAGGAGTTTCCGATGCACAAGCCGGACGAGTATACCGGCCGCAGCCACATCATCTGGGATTACCTGCCCGCCTACCGCGAGCGGTTTCCGGACTGGGACAGCGCGGAGGGCTGGATGGACGCCTATCCGTTCGGCCAATGGAACGTCCGGCCGCTGGTGGAGGAGATGTGGCAGGGCCTGGACGATATCCTCGCCCGGCACGGCTACCGCCGGGAAGGCCGGTTTTACCGGGTGACTGCGCCGAACACCGACACCATCGCGCTGGTCTGCCACTTCGGGGCGGCGACCATCCTGCTCAGCCACCTGCTCAACATCAGTTCCATGCAGCTGCTGCACGCCACCTTCATGGCGCCGACCGCCGTGACCACGGTGCTGACGGAGGAGCAGGAGCGGGGCATCGCGCAGTGGCGGACGATCGGCATCGGCGATACGTCGCACCTGTACGAGGCAGGCGAACCGCTGAGCATGTCGGGCTTTTTCAACGAAGCGGTGATGCCGGGGGCCGCGTCCCCGGCGCAATCATAAAGGACTCATACAAAACAGGTTCAACCAGGATCAATGGTTCGGGAGGTAAGACAGATGTTCAGAAAAGTATCCACAGACATGGATTTTGCGGCCCGCGAGCGCGAGGTGCTCCGGTTCTGGCAGGAGCGGGATATTGAAAAGCGCTCGTTCACCCTGCGGGACGGCGGAGACAAGTTCACGTTTTATGACGGACCGCCCACCTCGAACGGCCGTCCGCATATCGGTCATGTGGAGACCCGCGCCATCAAGGACCTGATCCCGCGCTACCAGACCATGAAGGGGCGCTCCGTCCTGCGCATCGCCGGCTGGGACACCCACGGCCTGCCGGTGGAGCTGGAAGTGGAAAAGCAGCTCGGCATCAACGGCAAGAAGCAGATCGAGGAGTACGGCATCGAGCCGTTCATCCAAAAGTGCAAGGAGTCCGTCTGGAAAGACCTGCACGAGTGGGAGGACATGTCCCGCCGCGTCGGCTTCTGGGTGGATATGGAGCATCCGTACGTCACCTACCATGACACGTACATCGAGTCCGAGTGGTGGTCGCTCAAGAAGATCTGGGAGAAGGGCCTGCTCTACCTGGGCCATAAGGTCGTACCCTACTGCCCGCGCTGCGGCACCGGCCTGAGCAGCCACGAGGTGGCCCAGGGCTACAAGGTGCTCAAGGAGCGCTCCGCCGTGGTCCGCTTCAAGGTACGGGACGAGGACGCCTATTTCCTCGCGTGGACGACCACGCCCTGGACCCTGCCGTCCAACATCGGCCTGTGCGTCAACCCGGACGAAACGTACGCCAGGGTGCGCGCCATCGACGGAAATGTGTACTACATGGCCGAGGCGCTGCTGGACACGGTCCTGGATCCCCTCAGGGACAAGTATCCCGCGGCGGCCGACGGCAAGGCGTATGAGACGCTGGAGACCATGCCCGGCAAGGCGCTGGAATACCGTGAATATGAGCCCCTGTACGAGTGCGCCGCGAAGGAAGCGGCCGCGCAGGGCAAGAAGGCCTTCTTCGTCTGCTGCGACGGGTATGTCACCATGTCCGACGGCACTGGCATCGTTCACCAGGCGCCCGCCTTCGGCGAAGACGACGCCCGCGTCGGCGCAAAATACAGCATGCCGTTCGTGCAGATGGTGGACAACGAGGGCCGGATGAAGGCGGAGACCCCGTTTGCCGGCATGCGCTGCAAGCCGACCGAGCAGGAGATGGCCGCCGGCGCCGTCAGCGCGGACCCCGAGGTGCTCAAGGACCTGAGCGCCCGCGGCCTGCTGTTCTCCGCGCCGAAGTTTGAGCATGAATATCCGCACTGCTGGCGCTGCGACACGCCGCTGCTCTATTACGGCCGCCCGACCTGGTACATCCGCATGACGGCCGTCCGCGACAGCCTGGTGCGCAACAACCGCTCCATCAACTGGATGCCCGACAACATCAAGGAAGGCCGCATGGGCAACTTCGTGGAGAACGTGGTTGACTGGGG
>CACXEB010000163.1 GCA_902766515.1 uncultured Eubacteriales bacterium | reverse complement strand
CGGCCTCATCCGCCGGGTGAACCGGCGGACGCTGGGATTCCGTGCCGCAGAGGACAGGGTGGTACGCCGTTGGGCTATGGGATTGAACGGCTATGGGATGGGGACGACGGTTCGGCCTGCGGCCTCCCGCCGGTTATATCGGAGGACAATGCGCTTTCGCAGTTACGCCATCGTTCGTCTTTCTCTGATTCTCTTTTCCCTGCTTTGCGATACCAGTGAACAGTATAACAAAGGATAACCGCTGCCCCCAGGGAGATCTGCATATGCTGAAGATGAGAGCGATCCTGCGGTGAGCCGTCGCGGCAGCGATGTCATTCCCGTGTCGCAGCTGCCGGAGAAACCCGGGCCCGGCAGAGCGCCCCGTTTGAGTACAGCTGTACCTGGATATCCCACCCCGACAGGCAAAACGCCTGTCGGTTTTGTTTATCTGACGGTTTCAATCGTTGTCAGCGATCCCCCAGAAAGAAATCCGCTTCACGTTCCATCGCTTCCGTCCTGGCCTGCCCCATAAAGCCGTGGCCCTGGCCCGGCATGACCACCAGCTGCGCGTGGGGAAATACCCGGGCTGCCCGTTCCGAATAGCGGAGGGGGACGATCGGATCCTGGTCTCCGTGAAGGATCAGCACGGGGCCGGGATAGCTGCCAAGCAGGTCGTACAGATCGAAAGACACGGCGGCCTCATTGTATTTCCTGCTGATCGTCTGGCCCAGCACCCGGCTCGTCTCCGGGAATGAACCGTCCGGGTTGGCCCGCGCTCTGGCGTCGTCCTGCAGCACGATCGCCGGAAACTCCAGCACGGCCTTCGCAATATCGCCGGGACGGCGGGACGCCACCAGCGCGGAAACGAAACCGCCCTGGCTGCCGCCCCACAGGCAAATGCAGCTGAAACGCCGGTCTGCCTTGAAATGATCAATGACGGCGCCCAGGTCCTCCGCTTCCGTCAGCACCGTCATATCCAGCATGGTGCCGGCGCTCCGCGAATCCATTCCCCCGCCGCAGAAATCGAAATTGTAGACCGCCAGGCCCCGCGATACGAAATAATCCGCGTAATCCCTGTTCCCGACGAGATTGCCGCCAAAGCCGTGGGAGAGAATGACCAGCGGCATGGGGGCGTCGGCATGCGCCGGAAGGGTCAATTCACCGTAGATTTGTCCTGAACTGCCAGTGATCATAGAAACCTCCTCTGTTTCCTGGTGCCGCTTTCCCGGGCATTTTCCTTGACAAAACTAATGATCGTTAGTATAATAGCTAATGTTTCGTAGTACCGAAGGGAGGCGAACTGATGGACCGGAAGGAAGAAATCCTGTATGCCACGCTGGAACTGGCATCCGAGCACGGGCTGAAATCCGTCTCCATGTCTCAGATCGCTGAGCGGGTGGGGATCAAAGCGCCTTCGCTGTACAACCATTTCAGGTCGAAGGATGAAATCGTCCAGGCGATGTACGGCTATCTCAGGGAAAAGGCGCAGAAAGGCCGCGCATCCGCTTTCACCGACCCCGCGGCGTTTGCCGCTGAAAGCCTGGAGCAGATCCTGACGGAATCGCTTTCCGCCTACCTGGGCATGGTCACAGACCGGGACATGCTGCTGTTTTTCCGGGTCCTTTATTCCGCAAGATCGATCGATCCCCTCGCCGCCAAGATCGTGCTGGAGGAAACGGAGCACATGATCCGGGCTACGAAGAATCTTTTCTACGCGCTGGCGGTGCACGGAAAGATGAAAAGTGAAGGCATTGATACGGCAGCGATGACGTTCGCGCTGACGGCGCACGCGCTGATCGATTACCGGATGGACAAGATCACCGCCGGCATCGCGGATCGCTTCGGCAACGATCAAAACCCCTGCACAAAAGAGCTGACCGCTTTTGTCAAATGGTTCAGCGCACAGGTCGAAGGAGAACAGCATGAACAGGAAACTCATTAACTGGCTTGGATGGACCGGCGTCATCGCGCTCGTCTCCTACGCGTTGGCTGTGATCGTATCCCCTGCGGCATTCCCCGGTTACAACTGGATGGAACAGGCGGTGAGCGATCTGTCCGCGGAGAGCGCGCCGTCCCGGGTGCTGTGGAACCGGATCGCGGCGCTGTACGGCGTCTGCAGCGTGGTCTGCGCGACGTGCGTCTCGGTTTACGTCTCCGAAAACAGGGTCTCCACCGGGCTGTTCCGGGTCGGGATCCATCTGTTCACGGTCATGAACTGGGTTTCCCATGTGGGATACGCGATGTTCCCGCTTGCCGACAGCGGCAAGGACATCGCATCCTTTCAGGAAATCATGCATATGACTGTGACCGCGGCGGTCGTGCTGCTGTCGATCGCGTCACTGGCATGCCTGATCATTGCCGGAT
>CACXEB010000162.1 GCA_902766515.1 uncultured Eubacteriales bacterium | reverse complement strand
GGCGTTTCCGCCCGGGAGGGCCATAGGCCCGACAGGAAACGCCGAGCGGGGGGTCCCGCAGGGGGGACGCCAGTCCCCCATACGGTCCCTGGAACAGGGACAAATTCATTCCACCAGTTGCCAAACACGAAAGAATTTGCTATACTATCGGGGAAATCAAGGAGGTGTGTCTGCTATGGCTGCAAAGAATGACAATCTGCCGATCAGCGCAGATATCGACCTGCATAACGGCGGAACCATCAAATACGCCAACGAAGTCATCGCCATCATCGCCGGCGTCGCGGCGGGCGAAGTGGACGGCATCGCGGGCATGTGCACAAGCGGCGGGATCAGCGACATCATCAGCCGCAACCGGAACGTGACGCGCGGCGTCCGCGTGGAGCTGGGCGGCGAGGAATGCTCGGTGGATCTCTATACCATCGTGGAGTACGGCAAGCCGATCCAGAAGGTCGCGCTGGAAGTCCAGGAGAACGTCCGCAAGGCCGTCGAGACCATGACGGGCCTGCATGTCGTCAAGGTGGACGTACACGTGCAGGGCGTCAGCTTTGAAAAGGAAAACCAGGAGCGGGACGCCGCCATCGAGGCGATCAGCACCCCGGCCCTGGAGGAGGCAAAGCCCGCCCGCCGCAGGAAGGATGCCGCGAAAAAGGCAGCCAGATCAAAAGCCCCCGCTGAAGCGCCGGCCGAAGCACCCGTGAAGAAGCCGGAGCCCGCCGAAGCGCCGGCGGAAGCGGCGCCCGAAGCGGACGTCCCGGCCGACGAGACGCCCGTTGAAGCGCCTGAGGCCCCCACTGCGGAAGCGCCCGCGGAAGAAGCGGCGCCTGCTGCCGAGCCGGCCGCAGCCGAAGAAGCCCCCGCTGTTGAAGAAGCAGCCGCGGACGAATCCCCCGCGCCGGAAATGCCCGCCCGGGCTGAAACGGCCCCCGAAGCCGCGGCCGAAGAAACCGTAACCCCGCCGGAAACCGCCCCGGCCGCCGATGACGCGGCGCCCGCCGAAGAAGAAGCGGCCGACGACGATCCATATGACGATGAACCGGCTCCCACCCGGAAGACCAACCGTTCGCGCAAGCCGCGGCGCCGGGCCTGATCACTGAAGGAGGCTAACTGAATGAGAGCACGCTTTGGCACCAAACTGCTGATTATCGTGATTGCGCTGCTGCTGCTGGTGTTTGGCGCAGCCACCCTGTACCTGGGCATCCGACTGAACGCCTTGGAGCTGACCGCCCCCTCGACGGATGTCATCAACGACGTCGTCAAGGCGGAGAAGGCCGTCTTCAACGGCGAGGGATACTGGACGCTCCGCCGCATCGTCGTGCTGGCCATCGGCGCGATCGAAGTGCTGAGTGCCATCTTCCTCATGACGATTCCCAGCAAGCTGCGCTACAAGAAGGGCGACTTCATCGTCCAGCAGACGGAAAACGGCGAGATCCGCATCGCGGTCCGCGCCGTGGAGAACCTGGTGCGCAAGTGCACCGACATGCACGATGAGATCGACGTGTCCGGCCTGAGGATCAGCAACCACCGCGACGGCGTCTCCGTCGACCTGAAGGTGGCCCTGCCCAACAACATCTCCATCCCGCTGGCGGTCGAATCCCTGCAGAAGCAGATCAAGCAGTATGTAACGGTCTCCACCGGCGTCAGCGTGCGCGATGTGCGCGTCGCGGTCGTCAACACCAAGGAAGCCCTCCAGGTCGAGTCCCCCTATGACGTGGACAAGGCCGCGGAAGAGCGGGAGCCTGAGGAAAAGGCCGTGCACGAGCGCGTCTTTGAGGAGCCCGAGCAGGAAGCCCCCGCCCCCGCTGCGCCCGCCGTCCCCGCCGATCCCCCCGCCCAGATGTTTGCCCCCCAGGCCGCCGAGCCCGTTCCGGAAGAAGCGCCCGCCGCCGATGCGGCCGGTGAAGCGCCCGCGGAAGAAGCCGCGCAGGACACGGAGGAATACACTACCCACTTTGACGGGACCCAGGAGTAACCTGACCGCATCAGCATTCATTCCCGGGCATCAACCGCTGAGGTGATCAGCGACTGAGATATCCACTATTCTAAATGAGGAGGCAATGACAATGGCGGAAAGCACTGAAAAGAAGATCCGCAAATTTCTGCAGGTCGGCACACTGGAATGCATGATCTTTGGCGTCGTGATGGCGGTGCTCGTATGGCTGCTGCTCATATACCAGGGCTTCTGGAAGACGCTCCTGTTCGTGGCCATTCTGCTCCTGTTCCTGTTCATCTGCGGCGTAAAGGATAAGAAGCGCTTCGTCCAGGGCACCGTGGGCCGTTTCGCGCCCCAGCGCAACTTCCCCGGCAGCGAGATCGCCGGCATCAAGCGCGAAGACCTGGAGCAGAAGGTCCGCGAAACCGTGCAGCAGGCCGGCGAGACCGCCGAAGAAGCCGCTGACGAATTCGAAGACGCCGCGGAAGCCGTGCAGGAAGAAGCGGCGGACCTGGCTGAAGAAGCCACCGAAGCGGCGGAGGACGCTGTCGCTGACGTCCAGGACGCTGCCGAAGCAGTGACCGAAGCCGTCAGTGAAACAGCGGAAGAAGCGGCTGAGACCGTTCAGGAAGCGGCCGCCGGCGCTGTGGAAGAAGCGGAGAGCAAACTCAAGGAAAATGCCCCGGCGCCTGACCAGGCCGCGGAATAATCCCACTGTTTTTGATGACCGCAGGCGTATACTGCGCCTGCGGTCTGCTTCATTATCAGGATAAGTTTATAAAGGAGTCGCTGAATGGCAAGAATACAGGCACGCGCCGCCGCGATGCAGCTCATCTATGAGCAGATGGAAGGCGGCGACGGGGAAGGCACCCTGGGCGAGCTGATCGGTTTTACCGAGGATACGGCGGGCGGTCCGGAAGCGTTCGCGGAGGACAGCGCGCTCATCCGCCGGCTGGTCGACGGCGTCAGGGAACACGCGGAGGAGCTGGACAAGGTGATTGCCGGCTACCTGCGCGGCTGGACGCTGGAGCGCATCGCGCGGGTCGACCTGTGCGTCCTGCGGCTGGCGCTTTACTCCCTCCAATACGAGCAGGATGTGCCGGCGTCCGTCATCATCAAGGAAGCGGTGGACATGGCCGGCCGCTATTCCACCGACAAGAGCGGCTCATTTGTCAACGGCATCCTGAGCGCCTACATGAAAGACCGGGAAAATGCCTGACCTGACCCTCGGGCTGGACACGAGCTGCTACACGACCTCCGCCGCGCTCGCGGGCGCGGACGGTCCGGTGCGCTCCGAGCGGCGGCTGCTGCCGGTGGCGCCGGGCGGCCGGGGGCTGCGGCAGAGCGACGCGGTATTCCTGCATGTCCGGCAGCTGCCGGAACTGGTAGAAAAGCTGCTGCGGGACGCACCCGGCCCCATCCGGGCGGTCTGCGCGTCCACGGCCCCGCGTGCGGGGGAGGAAAGCTATATGCCGGTCTTCCTGGTCGGGGCGGGCTTCGGCCGGTCGGTCGCCGCGGCGCTCGGCGTGCCGTTCCTGACGACCAATCACCAGGCGGGTCACCTGCGGGCCGCCCGGGTCGGCGCCGGCCTGCGGCCGGACGAGCCGTACCTGGCGCTGCACCTGTCCGGCGGAACCACGGACGTCCTCTGCTGCGAGGGCGGCAAGGTGTCCCCTGTCGGCAGCTGCCTGGACCTGCACGCCGGCCAGCTGGTCGACCGGATCGGGGTGCTGCTGGGCCTCCCATTTCCGGCAGGGCCCGCCATGGAGCGGCTGGCGGAGGGCGAAACGGCCCATGGGCTGGTGCCCGCCGCCGTCCAGGGAACGGACTGCCACCTGTCCGGCGCGGAGACGAAGCTCCGGGCCCTGGCCGGCAGCCTTACGCCCGCGCAGGTCGCGGCGGAGACCTATGATGTCCTCTGCCGCACGATCATGAAGATGCTGGAAAACGCGGCCCGGGCCACCGGCGCCCGACAGGCGCTGCTGTTCGGCGGCGTGATGTCGTCCCTGCGCCTGCGGTCCCTGTGCCTCACCCGCCGGGAGAAGCGCCGGATCCCCCTGGAGCTGTATTTCGGAAAGCCGGAGCTGTCCGGCGACAACGCGGTCGGCGTGGCGCTGATCGGTCACGAAAGGATGGAAGAAAACGCATGGCAGTGATTCTTGACGGTCACCAATACGCTGACCTGGCGCTGGACCAGGTGCAGGAGAAGGTACTCACCCTCAAAAAGGCGGGCGTCACCCCCGGCCTCGCGGTCATCCTGGTCGGCGAGGACCCGGCCAGCCAGACCTATGTGCGCAGCAAGGGCAAGGCCTGCGACCGGGTGGGCATTTACTCCCGGACGATCATCCTGCCCGGTGACACGCCCCAGGCCGAGCTTGAAAAGCTGATCGCGGAGCTCAACCGCGACGACCAGATCGACGGCATCCTGCTGCAGCTGCCGCTGCCGCCGCACCTTGACGAGCAGCACGCGCTGTCCTGCATCGCCCCCGAAAAGGACGTGGACGGCTTCCACGCGCTGAACGCGGGCCGGCTCATGCTCTCCCTGGACGGGGTGCTGCCCTGCACGCCCAAGGGCATCCTCTTCATGCTCCGGCAGGCGGGCGTCAGGATCGACGGCGCGCACGCGGTGGTCGTCGGCCGCAGCAACATCGTCGGCAAGCCCGCCGCGATGCTGCTGCTGAAGGAAAACGCCACGGTCACCCTGTGCCATTCGCACACGCCGGACCTCAAGGAGCAGACGAAGCAGGCCGACATCCTCGTGGCGGCCGTCGGCAAGCCCCGCCTGATCACGGCGGACATGGTCAAGCCCGGCGCGGCGGTGGTCGACGTCGGCATCAACCGCGTAGACGGCCGGCTGGTCGGCGACGTCGATTTCAAGAACGTCTCCGAGGTCGCCGGGTACATCACCCCCGTTCCGGGCGGCGTCGGCCTGATGACCGTAGCGATGCTGATGGACAACGTGGTCAGCCTCGCGGAGCATCGCGTCAAGAAGCGCGCATGAAATGGACGCTGACGGTCACCGACCTGAACGAATACGTCAGGCGGACCCTGGCCGGTGATCCCATGCTCAAGGACCTGCGCCTGCGCGGGGAGATCAGCAATTTCAAGCGCCATGTGTCGGGACACCTCTACTTCTCCCTCAAGGACGAGCAGGCGCGCATCCAGTGCGTCATGTTCCGGCAGGACGCGTCCCGCCTGGCCTTCGATCCGCAGGACGGCATGCGCGTCGAGCTGCAGGGCAGCGTATCGCTGTATACGGCGGCCGGCAGCTACCAGTTCTACGCCGTGGGGATGCAGCCCGACGGGCTGGGCGTCCTGTACCAGCGCTACGAGGAGCTCCGCCGCCGGCTGACGGCGGAAGGCCTGTTTGACGCGGGCCGCAAGCGCCCGCTGCCCCTGCTGCCCCGCCTGGTAGGCGTGGTGACGGCCCGGACGGGCGCGGTCATCCACGATATCGCCCGGGTCTCGGCCCGGCGCTTCCCCGGCGTGCAGCTGGTGCTGTGCCCCGCCCAGGTGCAGGGCGAAGGAGCGGCGGCGGATATCGTGCGCGGCATCCGCGCGCTGTCGGCCCTGCCCGATATGGACGTCATCATCATCGGCCGGGGCGGCGGATCGCTGGAGGACCTCTGGGCCTTCAATGAGGAAGCCGTCGTCCGCGCCGTGGCGGCCTGCCCCGTGCCGATCATCTCGGCGGTCGGGCATGAAACGGACGTCACCCTGTCCGACTTTGCCGCGGACGTGCGGGCGGCCACGCCCAGCGCGGCGGCGGAGCTGGCGGTGCCGGACGTCCGGCAGCTCCGGGAATCGCTGCTCAGCCAGCGTACGCGGCTGCTGAAAGCGGCCCATGACGCGGTATACCAGCGCCGCGCGGGCCTGGCGCAGGCGGCGGTGCGGCTCACGGGGCAGCACCCGCTCGCCCGGGTGCGGGAGCTTCGCAGCCGGGACCGGCTGCTCAGGACCGCGCTGGACGCCGCCTTCAAGGTCCGCCTGCAGGAGCGCCGCGCCGCGCTCGGCCAGCAGAGCGCCCGGCTGGAAGCCCTCGGACCGCGCGCGGTCCTGAACCGCGGCTACGTGATCGTGCGGGACGCGGCGGGCCAGCCCGTCACCCACATCGGCAGCCTGCCCGACCGGGCGGAACTGCTGTTCCGGGACGGCCGGGCACAGGTACAGACCCTGGACAGGGAAGGAGGAGACCCGTTTGGCCACAGCGAAGAAAACCTTTGACGGCCGCATGGAGGAGCTGGAAGCCCTCGTGCGGCGCATGGAGGAGGGAAAGCTCCCCCTGGAGGAAACGCTCAAGCTGTATGAGCAGGGCGTCAAGCTGCACCGGACCCTGGCGGCCGAGCTGGACACCGCGGAAAAGCGGATGCTGGAGCTGACCGACACCGGCCTCACGGAAATGGAGGACGCGCCATGAATTATGAAGCAGAAGCCGCCGCCTGCGCCGCCGATATCAACGGCGCGCTCGAACGGGCGGTACCGGATACGACGCCGGAACCGCTGAAAGGCGCCATGCGCTACGCCCTCCTCTCCCCCGGCAAACGGCTGCGCCCGATGATGCTGATCAAGGCCCACGAAATGCTCCGGCCCGCCGGCGGCGACGTGCTCCGCTTCGCCACCGCCCTGGAGATGATCCACGCCTATTCCCTGGTCCACGACGACCTGCCCGCGATGGACAATGACGTGCTCCGGCGCGGCCGGCCCACCTGCCATGTCGCCTATGGCGAAGGGATGGCCATCCTGGCGGGGGACGGGCTGCTGAACCTGGCCTTTGAGGCGATGCTGTCCAGCCCCCTTCCCGGGGCGTGGGAAGCCGCGCGAGCCGTCGCGCTTCAGTCGGGCGTCCATGGGATGGTCGGCGGACAGGGGCTGGACCTCGCCTGCACGGGCAAAACAGCGGACCGCGCCACCGTGGAGCGCCTCCAGACCGAAAAGACCGCCGCGCTGTTTATCGGCGCAGTGGAGGCCGGCCTCTTCCTGGCCGGCGCCGACGACGGACAGCGCGAAGCGGGCCGGGACTTCGCCCGGGGCTTCGGCCGGGCTTTCCAGATCATCGACGATATCCTCGATATCGAGGGTGACGCGCAGCAGCTGGGCAAATCCACCGGCAAGGACGAAACCGAGGGCAAGCTGACTTGGCCGGCCACCGTCGGGATGGACCAGGCGCGCGCCGACGCGCGTCAATGGACGGCCTTTGCCGTCGACGCCCTCGCGCCCTTCGGGGACAGGGCCGCCTTCCTGCGGGAGACGGCGGAACGTGCGCTCCGGCGCATCAGTTAACGGGAGGCGATCGCATGACCCTGTGGGAGGCGCTCATCGCCAACAGGCCGCTGCTTTGCGGCGCAGCTGCCTGGCTGATCGCGCAGATCATCAAGTTTCTCCTGTATTCTTTCATCGAAAAGAAAATCAACTGGCGCAGGCTGTGGGGATCCGGCGGCATGCCCAGCAGCCACACCGCGCTGACGGTCGCGCTGACCGTCGGGATCGGCCTGACGGAAGGATTCCAGACCTCCGCCTTCGCCCTGGCCTTCGTGCTGATGTCCATCGTCGTGTATGACGCCATGGGCGTCCGCTACGAGACGGGCAAGCAGGGCGCGGTCCTCAACCAGATCCTGAACGAACTGTTTGTGCAGGGCAAACCGCTGACCGACGAACGGCTGAAGGAGCTGGTCGGCCACTCCCCCGTTGAGGTGATCGGCGGCGCGATTGCCGGCATCATCAGCATCCTGATCTTTTACTTATAACAAAGGAGGCGGTTCACGATGATGGACCAGTTTATGGAACAGGTAGCGACCAAGCGCAATACCGGCGCGCAGACCGTGATGCTCGGCATCGCGTGGGTGTTCATCGTCATCAGCGGCCTGTACGGCATGCTGCTGTTCAGCAGCGTCACGGCGGCCTTCAGCGTCAGCACGGTCAGCGGCATCATCCAGATCGTCTTTACGGTCCTGTTTGTCGGCGCCGCGGTGCTGGGCTATCTGTACAAGGACCGCCTGCGCACGGAATACGAGTACACCTTCACCAACGGCCAGCTTGACTTCGCGGCGGTCTACAACAACCGCAAGCGCAAGGCGCTGGGCACCATGAACCTCAAAAATATCTCCGCCTGCGGCAAGGTGACCTCCGGGTCCTTCAACCGCTACATCAACACGCCGGGCATCAAGCGCTCCAACTGGTTCGTCAACCGGGAGGCCGACCTTTTCTATATCTATTTCGAAAAGGAAGGCAACAAGCGCATCATCATCATGGAACCGAACGAGGAAATGGAAAAGCTGATCCGCGGCGCCGTCCCCCAGGGCGCGTACCAGCAAAACTGAGGACAGAGAATGATCTATCTGGACAACAGCGCAACGACGCGGGTGTGCGAAGCGGCCGCCCAGGCGGCGGTGCAGTGCATGACCGAGGGATACTTCAATCCCTCGGCCCTCTATATGCCGGCCATGACGGTCGAAAAACAGATGAACGCCTGCCGCGACCAGATCCTGCGGGCGGTCGACGCCGGCCCGGAAGGGCGCGTCATATTCACCTCCGGCGGCACGGAAGCGGACAACCTGGCCATCCTCGGCGGTATCTCGTCGCAGCGGGGCGGCCGCGTGCTGTATTCCGCCGGGGAGCACCCGGCGGTGCGGGCGGCCTGTGAGCAGCTGCGCGGTCCGGAGGCGGTCGAGATCCCGCTCGCGCCGGATGGGCGCGTGTCGCTCGATCGCCTGGAGTCGCTGATGACCCCGGATACCCGGATGATTTGCGTGATGCAGGTCAACAACGAAACGGGCGCCGTCATGCCGCTCAGCGCCATCGCCGCCCTGCGCGACCGGCTGTGCCCGGAGGCCGTCCTGCATGTGGACGGCGTGCAGGGTTTCCTGCGCGTGCCCCTCTCCATGCGCCGCCTCGGCGTGGACAGCTACGCGCTCTCCGGCCACAAGATCCACGCGCCCAAGGGCATCGGCGCCCTGGTGTACCGGCCCCGGCTGCGGCTCAACGCCCGCCAGGTCGGGGGTGGCCAGGAAAAGGCCCTGCGCTCCGGCACGGAAAACACGCCCGGGATCGCGGCGCTGCACGCGGCCATCGCCGCATGGCCGCAGGACCCCGGCCTCCGCGCGGTCAAGCTCCGCCTGTGGGAGCGCCTGCGCGCCCTGATCCCGGAGGCCGTGTACAACGGGCCGGATCCCGCCGGCCCCGACAGCGCCCCGCACATCCTCAACTGCTCCCTGCCGCCCGTGCGCAGCGAGACCATGCTGTACGCCCTGGCCGGGGACGGGATCTACGTGGGCATCGGCTCCGCCTGCTCATCCCACAAGCAGCGGGTCTCCCCGGTGCTGAAGGCCATGGGGCTCAGCGGCCCGCGGGCGGAAAGCGCGCTCAGGTTTTCCTTCTCGCCGCTGAACACGGCGGAGGAAGCGGACGAGGCCGCCGCGGCCGCCGCCCGGCATTATGAACAACTCAGGCGCTATGTGCGCAGATAGAAAGGAATCCGAGATGGAACAGCTGCTGTTGGTGCGATACGGTGAAATCTACCTGAAAGGCCTCAACCGGCCCTATTTCCTGAAGGCGCTGGTCAGCCGCGTGAAGGAGGCGGTCGGTCCGGCGGGCGGCAAGGTCTGGCTGAAGGACGCCCGCATCTTCGTCGGCGATATCCGCGATATGGACGACTGCGTCCGCCGGGTGACGAAGGTCTTCGGCGTGCACTCCGTCTGCCCCGCCGTGCGGCTGGGCAAGGCGGACTTTGAGGCGATCTGCGCGCAGGCCGCGGCCATGATGGCCGGGCTCACCGGCACCTTCAAGGTGGAGGCCCGGCGCTCCGACAAGCGCTATCCGCTCGACTCCCCGGAGATCAACGCCCAGGTCGGCGGCTATATTCTCGCCCGCTGCCCCGGCCTCCGCGTCGACGTGCACCATCCCGACCACGTGATGAGCGTCGAGATCCGCGATGAAGCGTATCTCTACGTGCAGGTCATCCCGGGCGCGGGCGGCATGCCGGTCGGCACCGGCGGCAAGGCCGCGCTGCTGCTCTCCGGCGGGATCGACAGCCCCGTCGCCGGCTACATGATCGCCAAGCGCGGGGTGGAGCTGTGCGCCGTCCATTTCTGGTCCTATCCCTACACCAGCGAGCGGGCAAAGGACAAGGTGGTCGAGCTGGCCCGCATCCTGAGCGAGAGCGCCCGCGGCATCCGCGTGCACATCGTGCCCTTTACCGACATCCAGCTCCAGATCCACGAAAAGTGCCCGGAGGACTACACGACGCTGATCATGCGGCGCTACATGATGCGCATCGCCGAGCGCATCGCCCGGCAGGAGGGCGCGGAAGCGCTGATTACCGGCGAGAGCGTCGGCCAGGTCGCCAGCCAGACCATGACAGCCCTCGGCATGACCAACATGGTGGTCAGCATGCCGGTGTTCCGGCCGCTGATCGGCTTTGACAAGATCGACATCATCCGCTACGCCGAGAAGATCGGCACCTACGAGACCTCCTGCCTGCCCTACGAGGACTGCTGCACGGTCTTTACCCCGCGCCACCCGGCCACGCACCCGAAGCTGGACAAGATCCTGCAGGGCGAGGCCGCCCTGGACGGCGAAGCCCTGATCGAGGCCGCGCTCCGGGACACGGTGGTGGTCACCCTGCCGGAGGAAGCCTGATATGCAGATGGACCTCTCCCCCGCCGCGCGGCGCGCCCTGAGCGCGCTCACGGACGCGGGCTACGAAGCCTGGCTGGTGGGCGGCTGCGTGCGGGACGCGCTGATGGGCATCCCGCCCCACGACTTTGACATCACCACCAACGCGCGCCCCGACGACGTCAAGCGCGTGTTTTCCGGCTGCCGCCTCATCCTGGACGGCGAAAAGCACGGCACCGTCACGCCCGTGCTGGACGGCGTCCCCACCGAGATCACGACCTTCCGGGCCGACGGCGATTATTCCGACGGCCGGCACCCGGACAGCGTCCGCTTTTCGGACCGGCTTGCAGACGACCTGGAGCGGCGGGACTTCACGATCAACGCCATGGCCTGGTCCCCGGACAAGGGGCTGGTGGACCTGTTCCAGGGAGAAAACGATCTCGCGCGGAAAACACTGCGGGCGGTCGGCGCGCCGGAGAAGCGCCTCCGGGAGGACGCTCTGCGCATCCTCAGGGGCATGCGGTTCGCCTCCCGACTTTCGTTCACGATCGAAGCGGAAACCGCCGAAGCCATGCACGCCCTCGCTCCGGAGCTCAGCCATATCAGCCGGGAGCGCATTTTCACGGAGCTGACGGGCATTCTGCAGGGCACGGACGCCCTGCGCGTCCTCAGCGCGTTCCATGACATTCTGTTCACCGCCGTGCCGGAGCTGTTTCCCCTGTACATGTGCCCGCAGAAGAGCGTCTACCACATCTATGACGTCTGGGAGCACACGCTGCACGTCCTGGACGAAATCTCCCCGCGGACGCCCCTGCTGTGCTGGAGCGCCCTGCTGCACGACTGCGGCAAACCAGAGACCCGGACGCGGGACCGCAAGGGCTTCGACCACTATCCCCAGCACCAGGCCGCCGGCGCGCGGCTGGCGGAGCGCATCCTGAAATCCCTCAAGAGCTCCACCGCCTTCCAGCGGGACGTCTGCACCCTGGTCACCTGGCATGACGAGAAGCTGAACGCCGACACGACCCGCTACCTCATGTCCCGCGTCGGACCGGAGCGCTTTGAGGCGCTGGTGAGCCTGCGCCGCGCGGACATCATGGCGCACGCGCCGAAGGTCTTCAAGGAGGCCGACGCCCTTGAGGGGGCGCTGGCGCGCTACCACCTGGCCATGGAGCGCAACGAGTGCGTGAGCCTGAAGGGCCTCGCCGTGAACGGGGACGACCTGACCGCCCTCGGCCTGGAAGGCCCGGCCATCCGGGATACGCTGGAGCGCCTGCTGCTGATGGTTGTCCGGGACGAAGCGGAAAACGACAAAGACAGCCTACTGGCCCACGTGAAAGCCTGAGCTTTTGGGGGGAATCCTTTCCCCGCCAATATCACCATACGGAGGAATCGGACTGTGAACCCATTGATCGGATTGAGCCCGTCCATCAGCGACAACCACAAGCAGATCGTACTGAACCGGGATTACGCTGAAGCGGTACTGCGCAGCGGCGCTTTGCCGGTGCTGCTGCCCCTGTCGGAGGACGAAGCGGCCCTCGACCGGCTGTTTGACCGGCTGGACGGTGTGATCCTGACCGGCGGCGCGGACCTGTCCCCGGAGACGTACGGGGAGGCGCCGCTGCCCGTCTGCGGCGCGACGGAACCGGCGCGC
>CACXEB010000161.1 GCA_902766515.1 uncultured Eubacteriales bacterium | reverse complement strand
CTTGGCCTGCTCGGTCTGCTCGCCGTTTTCATCCACATAGTAGAAGTCAACGCCGGCTTCGCCGCGCATGTTGTAGATGCCGCCTTCGTATTCTTTCCACTCATAGACCCAGTCAGCCATCCGGCAGACCACTTCGGGATACTCGCACTCGCAGGTGATCGCCATGGCGCCGCGGGTCAGACCGGTCGTACGGGTCCAGACGGGGGTGTCGCCCTCATTCTTGACCAGGCAGCCCACGATGGTGTAGTCCTCGTTCTGCGCAGCCGGGATGACCAGGAAAGCGCCGGCCGTCTGGAACATGCCCAAGGTCTGGTCGCCTTCGGCCTGTCCCTTGGCCTTCAGCGCAGCGGAATCCATTTCGAAGATCTGGGGATCGACCAGGCCGTCTTTCCAGGCGTTGGCCCAGAAGGTGACCATTTCTTTCCATTCGGGCGTCAGGGGGCCATAGTAGACCTGGCCGTCGTCCGTGGTGCCCAGCTGCTTGTCGTTGTCGATGTTCTTGCCCCACCAGGCGAGGGTGCGGTAGAAGTCCTTGATCTGTTTGTTGCCGCTGTAGGGGATTTCATCCGCCTTGCCGTTGCCATTCGGGTCCTGCTCCTTGAAGGCCTTCAGGGCGGCGTACAGCTCGTCGACGGTCTTGGGTTCGGGGATGTTCAGCTTCTTCAGCCAGCTGTTGTTGATCCAGTACTTGCCGCTGGTCAGGTCGCGGGGCATGTCGTTGATCCAGGGCAGGCAGTAGATGTGGCCGGCCGGGGTGGTGATGGAGCTGCGGAGCACCGGGTTCGCGTCCAGCAGGGCGGACAGGTTCGGCATGTATTCCGCAATGAGGTCTTCCAGCGGCATCAGGATGCCCTGGTCATCGCCCCAGTCCACTTCCTGGGCAGCCGTGATCTGGGCGGCGTAGAGGAAGTCCGGCAGCTCGCCTTCTTCCATCATGCGCAGGTTGATGGCAGTCGCCCAGTTATCCTCGGGGACGGTTTCGATGTTCAGCGTCACACCGGTGATTTCCTGCCACTTCTTGAAGAACTTCAGGTCTTCCCACTCACCCTGGGAGGCGTCGCGGGCGCCCAGCATGTCCAGCGTCAGCGGCGCGTTGACGACGGGATAGACGCCTTCCGTGTTCAGGATGGCAGTGTCTGCCAGCGCCGTGCCGACCATGAGCGCCAGCACCAGTAAGAGAGCAGCCAGTTTTTTCATTGAAAAAACCTCCTTCATTTTATAATTTCCGCTTGCGCGGATAATTATCGGTCCTGAGGTCAGCCCTTGAGGGAGCCGATCATGACGCCCTGCACGAAGTACTTCTGCAGGAACGGGTAGATGACCAGCAGCGGCACGCTGCCCACGACGATCAGCGTGTACTTGATGATCTCCTGCAGCTGGGCCAGCAGCTCCTGCTCCAGCACGTCGCCCGTCATCGCCGAAGACGTCTGGGAGGAGATCAGGATCTCGCGCAGGAACAGCTGCAGCGGGTACGCCGTGCGGGACTTGATGTAGATCATGGCGTTGAAGTAGTCGTTCCAGATGCCGATGCCGTAGTACAGCGCGATGACGGCGATGATCGGCTTGGACAGGGGCAGCACGATGCTGAAGAAGAAGCGGGTATTCATGCAGCCGTCGATCTTCGCGGCGTCCAGCAGCCCGTCCGGAATGCTGTTGGCGAAGAACGTCCGGGCGATGATCAGGTTCGACATGCTGATGGCCCCCGGCAGGATCAGCGCCCACATGGTGTTGAGCAGCTTGAGCGACCGCACGATCAGGTACAGCGGAATGATGCCGCCGCTGAAGAACATGGTGAACACCAGCAAACCGGTGATGATGCCGCGCCCCGGCAGGTCCTTGCGCGACAGGGCATAGGCGCCCGTCAGGGTCAGGATGGTGCTGATCGCCGTGCCCACCACCATGTAAATGATGGAGTTCAGGTAGCCGGTCCACAGCATCTTCTCCTGGAACACGCGCTCATAGCCCTGCAGGGTAAAGTCGACCGGCCAGAGGACCACCCGGCCTGAATAGACCGCGTTGGGATCGGAGAAGGACGCGCTGATGGTGAAGATCAGGATGTACAGATAGGACAGGGTCAGGAGGCTCAGGAGCGTGTAGATCACAATATCGAAGATCAGGTCAAACCTGGTTTTGCGGATGGCCTTCCCCTTTTTCATTGCTGCTTCTGCCATGATGTCCGCCCCCTCACCACAGACTCGTTTCACTCAGACGCCGGGTGATGGCGTTGACTGAAATGATCAGTATGAAATTGACGATCGAGTTGAACATGCCTACCGCCGTGGAGAAGCTGAAATCGCCGTTTTCCAGGCCGACCTTGTACACATAGGTCGACAGGATCTCGGATTTGCTCAGGTTCAGCGACGTCTGCATCAGGTATACCTTCTGGAAGCCGACGTTCATGATGGAGCCGCTGCGGAGGATCAGCAGGATGGTGATGGTGGGGAGGATGCCCGGGATATCCACGTGCCAGATGCGCTGGGCCTTGTTGGCGCCGTCGATCACTGCCGCCTCGTGCAGCTCCGGGCTGATGCCCGCCAGCGCGGCGATATAGATGATGGCCGAGAAGCCCATGTTCTGCCAGATATCCGAGCCCACGTACAGCCCGCGGAAATACTGCGCCTCACTTGTGATCGGATAGGGGCCGAGGCCGAACACCCCGAGCAGCCGGGTCACGATGCCGTTCGTGGTGGAGAACATGCAGAACAGCATACTGACCATGACCACGACACTGATGAAGTGCGGCGCGTAGGAAACCGTCTGGACAAAGCGCTTGAAACGGATATTGGACACCTGGTTCAGCATCAGGGCGAGGATGATCGGAGGCAGGAAGCCGAAGATCAGCGAGTACGCGCTGAGCGCGAGGGTGTTCAGCAGCGCTGTCTGCAAAAGGCTCGTGGAAAACAGCCGCTCAAAATGGTAATACCAGGGATTGGCCCAGGGGCTTCCCCAGATGCCCTGACGGGTCTTGAAATTTTTAAAGGCGATCTGCAGCCCGTACATCGGCGCGTAATGGAAAATCGCGAAATATACCAGCGTGGGGATCAGGAAAAAATACAGATCCCACGTATTGCTGAGCCGGAAGCGAAACGATTTCCGCCTGGCGACCGCCGTCCTTGACTGCTCCTTCATGATGCTTTCTCCTCACGGGCGTTGTGGGCCGGTGTTTCAGGGATGAATACAAAACGTTTACGACAATGAAATTATAACAAAGGACGGCACTTCTGTCAACCATAAATTTGACTGAATTTTTATCTCAATTTTTAGTTTTTTGTTCAGTTCTTCCGGTTCAGTTCCATACCCCAGACCTGCATTTCCTGCAGACTCCTTGAAGAACGGCCTAACCGGAAAATATTCCCCCATTTTTCAAATTCTCTTTGCCGCACAAACCAGTTGATGGACGGATGGCCGAATTTCGATGCCGGATCTGAAACATGTGCACGGAACGCTCCGTCCTTGATCTGTTTAGCTCCGTTTACCTGCGTTCAGTTTTGTTTATCTGCCCTGAGTTTCCGTACACACTGCCGGTAAACGAAGGCCCAAAAACGAGAAGGGACCCGGCGGAAAGGCAGCCGGGTCCCGGACATTCTTATTGATCCTGATGAATGCGCAAATTCTACTGATTGACGTCTGAAATTGCATCAATTACATCATGCTGCGGTACAGCGCCTTGATTTCTTCGACGCTGGTATCGCGGGGATTGCCGGGACGGCAGGCGTCCGCGTAGGCGCTGTCGGACAGGAACTGGACGTCCTCATCCTTCAGGATGCCCTTCAGGTCCGCGGGAATGCCCACATCCTTGGACAGCTGCTTCACGGCGGCGATGGTCGCCTTCGCGGCGGCTTCATCATCCATTGCGTCGATGCCGTCCACGCCCATCGCTTTCCCGATCGCGCGGTACCGCTTGCCGGCGACGGGGGCATTGTATTCCAGTCCGCAGGGCAGCAGGATGGCGCAGGCCACGCCGTGGGGCGTGTCATACAGGGCGGAGAGGCCATGCGCCATGCTGTGCACGATCCCCAGGCCTACATTGGAGAAGCCCATGCCGGCGATGTACTGGCCCAGGGCCATGCCTTCCCGGCCATCCGGATCATTCTGCACCGCCGCGCGCAGGCTGTGGCTGATCAGGCGGATCGCCTCGAGGTGGAACATATCGCTGATTGCGCAGTGCCCCTTGGTGATATAGCCCTCGATCGCATGCGTCAGTGCGTCCATACCGGTCGCAGCGGTCAGGCCCTTGGGCATCGTGGACATCATGTCCGGATCCACCACAGCGACCTCAGGGATGTCGTTGACGTCCACGCACACGAACTTGCGCTTCTTCTCCACATCCGTGATGACGTAGTTGATTGTCACTTCCGCGGCCGTGCCGGCGGTCGTCGGCACCGCAATGGTGAAAACGGCATGCTTCTTGGTCGGGGCGACGCCTTCAAGGGAACGGACATCCGCGAAACCGGGATTGTTGATGATGATGCTGATGGCCTTGCTGGTGTCCATGGCGCTGCCGCCGCCGACGGCGATGATGCAGTCAGCGGCCGCCTTCTGGAACGCGGCCACGCCGTTCTGGACGTTTTCGATCGTGGGATTGGCCTTGATATCGCTGTAGACTTCATACGCGAAGCCGGCCTGGTCCAGCAGGTCCGTTACCTTTTTGGTCACGCCGAAGCGGAGCAGGTCCGGGTCGGTGGCCACGAAGGCCTTCTGGTATCCGCGGGCTTTCAGCTCCGGGACGATGTTTTCGATGGCGCCGTGGCCATGGTAGGAGATGGGGTTGAGTACGATGCGGTCTGCCATTGGGGTTCCTCCTCGTTCATTTGTGTTCAGTCAGGGTCTGACTGTTGATATCTCTCCGCCAGCGCCTGTTTGCTCCGCAGGTTTCGGGCGGAAGGATGATCGTCGTCGGGAGACACGCCGGCGGGCAGCAGCCGGCGGCATGTCTGCGCCATATCGGCTGCCAGGTCAGCCAGTTGTCCGGTGATGTCGGCATCCGAATCCATGCCGATGGACAGGATCTGCGGCACAAAGCCCAGCGTGCTGGCCGTGTACCAGTTGCCGTCGAACCTGTTCAGGTTGTCGTCTGAGGTGATGGGGCTGTTGATTTTGTTGGTCAGGTAGGCCACGACCAGCTGCCGGGAGGGATCCACCATGACCAGCGTGCCGGTCCAGCCCTGGTGGCCGATGGTATCGGAAGCCGACTGGGTGCCGAAATACCAGGGGCGCTGGTCATCCCCCTCGCGCCACCAGCCGAGCCCCCACTGCCCGTAGTCGAAGGACTTCGGCGCGGTGAAGCGGTCCATCGTGACGCCGGAGAAGAAGCGCCGGTCGCCGTATCCGCCTGTGAGCATCACGGAAGCCAGCCGCGCCATGTCCGCGGCGCTGCCGAACAGGCCCGCGTGCCCGGACACCCCGCCCATGCAGGCGGCGGCCTTTTCATCATGCACCTCGCCCTGCAGGGTCTGCGTGCGGACGCCTTCAAAGTCGATATGCCGGTCGCGCGTGTTGCCGTTCAGCTCCGTCGCGGCGCAGTCCTCCTTCGAGAATCCGTGTTCCAGCGGGTTATAGGTCACATGGGTCAGCCCCATCGGCCGGTAGAAGGTCTCGCTGACATAGTCGTCCAGGCGCTGTCCCGTGATCCGCTCGACCACGAAGCCGAGCAGCATGTAATCAAGGTCCGAGTAGACCGTCCGGGTGCCCGGCTCATAGTACAGCGGCGTTCTGAACAGCGCTTCCAGCGTGTTCTCCCGGGTCTCCCCCGACCCGTCGTTGCCTGTGAACAGGACATTCTTCACCGTCTGGCTGCCGGAGAGGGCCGCAAGATCAAAATACGGCCGGAAATAATGCACATCCGCCGGGAAGCCGCCCTGGTGGCAGAGCAGGTCCCGGACCGTCAGCGCCGCCTTCCAGGCCCGCATCGTCTCTATGTCCGGATTGGCGCCATTCACATACTGAAGATCGATCACGTCATCCGCGAAGCCCTGGCCCAGGATATCCACCAGGTGCGCGTTGATGTCCAGCCGCCCGTCCGTCACCAGCTTCTGGATCGCGTAGTTGGTCGAAAACATTTTGGTGACGCTCGCGAGGTCGTACAGTGTATCGGTGGTCACCAGGGGGCTGTCGGTGTCCGGCGTCCCGTCCTGGTGATAGCTGTTGACGCGGCCCCAGGCCCGGTTGTACACCAGCCGTCCGCTGCGGACCACGGCCAGCTGGGCGCTGGTAAAGCCGTACTCGATATCGGAGGCGATGATGTCCGAAATCAATTGGACCGCCTCCGGGCGGATCCCCGCCTCCTCCAGCGTGCCGTCCAAAACCGTGGGATACGGCACATGGACCGTCACCCGGGCGTCTGACGGCCGGATGTTGCTCAGCTGGATCGTGTTCATTCCGTCCCGGGCGACCGCGGCCGTATCCACGCGCCAGACGCCTTCGGACACGCCGGTGGTATCCACGCGGACTTCATTGACATACAGCCGGAAGCTTTCCGTTTTCCCATCGACCTCCAGCCAGAGGCAGCCCTGGCCGTGATAACCGAGGTAGCTCAGCATGCTGTCCATCGCCAGTGTATCGTCCGTGTATCCTTTCCAATCCGGAAATACCGCCGTCTTCTGCCATTCGGCCGCCGGCAGCGCGTCCGCGCGCTCCGCCTGAATCCCTGAATGCTCCATCGGATGTCCCTCCTCCGCCATCACGCCGGTCACAGGAACGCACAACGACAGAATCACCAGCCACAGTACGGTCCGCCTGATCATCCAGTTCTCCTCCCCATGCGATTGCGTATTCATTCAGTCCCCGGTTTCCATGCCCATCATAACACTGGCGGCCCAAAAAGTCAATGAACGGCATGACGCGGTTCGCCGCCGGTCATGCCGTTCGTTACTATTCACGGGTGCCGCAAAGGAGGAAAAGGAAAGATGTGAAAGAGAAACGATTTGATAACCTCTGGGTCTATCCTCACAG
>CACXEB010000160.1 GCA_902766515.1 uncultured Eubacteriales bacterium | reverse complement strand
TTCCGCATTCCAGAGATGGGCCGCTTCTACCGCCATGTGCTGGTCCAGAAGCGCTATCCGCACCATGGCGCCGTCGCGTTCGCGCATGTGGGCAAGTATCTCTTTGAGACCTTCAAGTTCCTGGGCGTCAAGGATATCGCCTACAACCAGCCGGCGAACCTGCCTTACCCGACCGAGAACCCGTTTGCCTGATGGGGTTTTGAAAAAGAAATATCTTTACAAAACAGCGGGTTTATGTTAATATACCCTTTGTGGCTTTAGAACCGTCCGCCTGGTCTTGCGGTGCTCCGCCGAAGGCTCAGTGGATGGCGATTGCCGGAATGAAAGGAGGTTCATGTTCACATGGACAAAGCACGCAAAGCGGAAATCATCAGCACCTACGCCCGTCACGAGGGTGACACCGGCTCCCCGGAAGTTCAGGTCGCGATCCTGACCGAACGGATCAACCACCTGAACGAGCACCTGAAGCTCAACAAGAAGGATCACCACAGCCGGCGCGGCCTGCTGCTGATGGTCGGTCAGCGCCGCGGTCTGCTTGAGTATCTGAAGAAGACGGATATCGAGCGTTACCGTACACTCATCGCACAGCTGAATCTGCGCAAGTAAGCTGTTCGGCAATAGGCTACCGGTCGATGGTACCGGTAGCCTGTTATTGGTTATAGTGGCTGTTTTCCCGAAAGAAGTGGAACAGTCCGGATGTGAGGGAAAGGAAAAGAATGGATTACAAAGTTTATTCAATGGATTTTGCGGGCAGAAAGCTGACGCTGGAGTTTGGCAAATATGCCCAGCAGGCGGGCGGATCCGTGGTGGTTCGCTATGGTGAAACGGTCGTGCTGGTCACTGCGACGGCGTCCGAAGCGCCCCGGGAAGGCATGGATTTCTTCCCGCTGAGCGTGGACTTTGAAGAAAAACAGTATTCTGTCGGCAAGATCCCCGGCGGTTTTATCAAGCGCGAAGGCCGTCCGACGGAAAAGGCGACCCTGACCTGCCGCCTGATCGACCGTCCGCTGAGGCCGCTGTTCAACAAGGGCCTGCGCAACGACGTCCAGGTCGTGGCGACCACCCTGTCCGTGGAACCCGACAATCCGCCGGAATTCCCGGCCATGATCGGTTCCTCCATCGCCCTGGCGGTCAGCAATATCCCGTGGGGCGGCCCGACGGGCGCCGTGATGATCGGCCGTGTCAACGGCGAGCTGGTCATGAACCCGGATGAGAGCCAGCGGGCGGTCAGCGACATGAACGTGACGGTCGCCGGCACGCACGACGCGATCATGATGGTCGAAGCCGGCGCCAACGAAGTCAGCGAAGATGCCATGATGGACGCGATCCTGTACGCGCACCAGGGCATCCGTGAGCTGGTCGAATTCCAGAACGGCATCATTGCCGAAATCGGCAAGCCGAAGTCCGATTTCCCCATCGTCACCACGGGCGACGACGTGAAGCAGGCCGTGCGTGAATACGCGATGGAAAAGTGCGAGTACGTCTACGCGACCTATGTGCGCAAAGAGCGCCAGCAGCGCGAAGCCGAGGTCAAGGCGGATGTGCTGGAGCACTTCAAGGATACCTTCCCGGGCCGTGAAAGCGAAGTCGCGGACGCGCTCTACTACCTCAATAAAGAGGTCATGCGCCGGAAGATCCTGAACGAGGGCATCCGTCCCGACGGCCGCAAGGTCGAAGAGATCCGCCCGATCTGGTGCGAAGTGGGCGTCCTGCCCCGCGCGCACGGCAGCGCCGTGTTCACCCGCGGTGAGACCCAGGCCATGACCGTGACCACCCTGGGACCGATCAGCGACGCGCAGCAGCTGGACGGCCTGGTCGGTGAGACAACAAAGCGCTATATCCACCACTACAACATGCCTTCCTTTGCGACGGGCGAAGCGGGCCGCTCCCGCTCGGCCAACCGCCGCGAGATCGGTCATGGCGCCCTCGCGGAACGCGCCCTCCTGCCCGTCATCCCGACGGAAGAAGAGTTCCCGTACGCGCTGCGCCTGGTCAGCGAGATCCTGAGCAGCAACGGTTCTTCCTCCATGGCGAGCGTCTGCGGCAGCACCCTGTCCCTGATGGACGCCGGTGTGCCGATCCACGCGCCCGTTGCCGGTGTGGCGATGGGCCTGATCCAGGACGCTGAGACCGGCAAGATCGCAATCCTGACCGATATCCAGGGCCTGGAAGACTTCCTGGGCGACATGGACTTCAAGGTGGCCGGTACGATGAACGGCATCACCGCGATCCAGATGGATATCAAGATCAAGGGCATCAACCGCGAGATCCTTTCCGCGGCGCTGGGCCAGGCGCTCCGCGGCCGTCTGCACATCCTGGGCATCATGCTGGATACCCTCCCGCGTCCCCGCGAGCAGCTGAGCCAGTACGCGCCGAAGATCATCCAGTTCACG
>CACXEB010000159.1 GCA_902766515.1 uncultured Eubacteriales bacterium | reverse complement strand
CGGTATCGAAGTGGTCATAACGGCCCTGACTCGAAATCAGGTGACGGGCAACCGTCCGTGGGTTCGAATCCCACCCGCTCCGCCACAATCCCTCTTCCGAAAGGTGGAGGGGTTTTCGTTTTGGCTGTACTGTCCACGCCGGCGATTACCGCGGCATGAAAGGGGAGTTGACCTGATGAAGGAATCCGTTGCGCACCGCCATACCTGTTCGGACCTGAATGGCCGGACCGTATACTATGAGCTGTCCGAAGACCTCCCTGACTTTTCGAAAGCCGGCATGCGGGATCCGTTCACCGTCGTGCTGCGCAGCCAGGCGACGCGGCAGCTTGAGGAAATCGATATCCGGATCGTCGGGATGAACCGCTGGGCCGGCACGGAGAAACTCCGCAATGCCTGGGGTGAGATCGTCTCCGACGACATGGACGAGAACTACAGCACCCTCCATTTTGAGTATGACTGGAATGGCCGTATCGAAAAGATCTACGCCGTCCGCGACACCCCCGGCGTGCCACCGGAAAGAATGAACGCTCTGGCACAGCAGGCGAAGTACGCGGCTGAGATCACCGCGCTCGATGCGCATGACCCACAGCCGAGTGAGCTCAGTCGCTGCCCGTGACGATCCGCCAGCTGTGATTGCATGCAGGGGTCAGGACACCGCCTTTTGCGTGGATGATATACGCGCGGATCAGCTCGCGGATGCCACCCAGGTCCCCGCGCACATCCATCTCCTCCAGGACCGGAAGGTCGTCCCCTGAAAAGACTACCCCGGGGGCCAGCGCATGGCTGGCCGCGTTGTAGTTGTTCAGCGCCAGGACAAATGTCTCCGTGTCCTCCACGGGCGCGCCGTCGGACCAGGTCAGGTGCCGGATGCGGTCCCCCGCGGGACGGGTGAGATCGATTTCATAGCGGACGCCTTCAAACATCAGGTAGTTGTAAGCGGGAAAATCCGGATCCGCAGCGATCTCCGGCGCCTCCGGGCGCACGGTCCGGAAATAGGACGCGGACCATTCCATGAGTTTTTTCAGCTGGCCGCCATTCAACCGGACGGTATACAGCGTGTTGTCGAAGCTGTAGATCCGGGCGACGTCATACTGATGGATCACGCCCTCTTCCAGGTTCGCATCGGGACCGCACAGGGGCGCAGCGGAGACCCGGGCACCTGAATAGTACTGCTGCGCCTGGTTGATGAGGTCGACCAGGGCGGTATCCTGCACCTGGGCCAGCGGCAGACCGGTGCGGGCCGGCAGCGCATCCGGCATGTCCTCCGCGGAAACCAACGCTCCGCCGGTCAGGACGCCGATTTCCTGTCCGGCTGCCGCCAGCGCAGCCCGGTGATCTGCCTCCAGCAGCTTCACCATGTCCGGGTCCGGGGCATAGTCGGCCACCTGGATGCTCCGCGCCGTCTTGTCCGCCAGCCGCCATCCTTCCCCCGCCGCCTCGAACCGAAGATCGATCACCGACAGGGTCTGCGCCATCTGCCGGTTCTGGACGACCAGCACGCCGTTAATATCCATGGACGCGATCTGCCGGTGCTCGTGGGATGAGACCATGAGATCGAATTCCGGACACGCGTTGCAGATGTCCGTCACACCGGAATTGGGCACGCCATATTCATTCTGAATCCCCATATGGTACACGCCGACCAGCGCGTCATACCGGCCCTTCAGGCCGTCGATGATCCTGCGGATCTCCGTCAGGGGATCGGTGACCGCACAGCCCGCCAGGTGCTTTTCATCCCACCGGGCGATATTGGGCGTGACCATCCCGATCACCGCCACCCGGACACCATCGAACTCAAACACCGCGCTGCCGGCTGCGATCGGTGCGCCGGACGCGTCATAGACGTTGCCCGTCAGGACCGTCGCGTCCAGATCCTGGACCGTCCGGCGCAGCACGTCCATACCGTAGTTGTAGTCATGGTTTCCGGTGACCCAGACGTCATATCCTATCCTGTTCATCGCCCGGACCATCGGATGGGACCCACCATGCACGAAAAGATCCGCGAAATTGCCCTGAATCAGATCTCCCGCGTCCACCAGCAAAGTATGCTCCGTCCGCCAGTCAGCGATGGCCGTCGCCAGCTGTGCCGCGCTGCCGCTGCTGCTCTCCCTGTTCATGGAATAGTCCCAGGGCATGAATTTTCCGTGGAGGTCGCTGGTCGCCAGGATGCGGACGGCACGGGTCCCGCCATCAGGGGCCGCCGGGGCTCCGGTGATGCCATCCGCACCGGGCTCAGCCTTTCCGAATGGCCCGGACACCTGACCCAGCAGCAGCCACAGGACAATCAGCCCCATGATCCTCTTCATTGCGATTCCTTCCTTTCTGAACTTTCACATTGCGCCTCTACAGCGGGTATGCTATACTGCTGCCGTCGTTTTCAGGCGGTTCTTCCGGTCCGGAGGCATCGCCCTGCTGCCCGTATCCCTTCCGCGCTCAAACGCGCATGAGCGTAGCGAAATACCCTGAAACAGTCAAGAGGACAAGATGAGCCTGTATTACCGAAACCTGAAAAGGATCGGGATCTGCATGATCCTGGTCGCGGTCGGCAACCTGATCTACGAGCTGCTGATCCGAAGCTTCCTGATAGAGACAGCCTCCCGCTACGCGGTCTATATCCCGCTGCCCTGGGGCATCTGGACGAAAAACCTGATCGGCGTGACAGCGGGCCTGACGGCGCTGCTCTTCTATGCGATCAAGCGGCATTACCGGCTGGGGACCGTCATCCTTTCGCTGCTGTGCGTCGCGGAAGCGGCGGTCATTGTGCTGAGCATGACCGGTTCCGCCGGCAAGCGGGCGAACGGGATCGTTGACATCACGATGCTGATGATGGTCCTGCTGACCTACACCCTGTCCCAGACGGACCGCGATCTCAAGCGATGGAGCAGCGTCAGCACGCGGCCGCCGGCCATCCTGGACCTGCGCCTGGCGGACCATGAGGATTTTTTTGAACCGCTCCAGCTCGGTCCGAAGATGGCGATCAACCAGAACTATGCCGCGGTGATCAGCCGCTTCATCACCTCCATGCGCCATCCCGCGCCGCTGCAGATCAACCTGTTCTGCGCAAGCCCGGTCTCCCCGTCGATGCAGGACATGATGCGGGAGGTGCTGGAGATGCATTACCAGACGGAGGAGGACCGGATCGTCAAGGTCCTGGAGGACCGCTACCGCCGCATCATGCTCCTGGTGTCCATCAGCGTGTTTGTGATCGGGCTGGTCCGCCAGACCTCCTTCTTCAGCGACGAGATGGTGGTCTGGGAGATCATCGGCAATTTCGCCGCCTTCGGCCTCTGGCAGATCGGCTACACGCACTACGAGCGGAACGAAGCGTATGAAGAGCTGCTCACCGTGCACATCGCCAAGTTCGCGAAGCTCCGCTTCATCAAGCGATAAGGAGTCCCTGTATGAAACCGTTTGAAGGAAAAGTCGCCGTCATCACCGGCGGGGCGCACGGCATCGGCCGGGCCGTCGCCGACGCCTTTCTCCGGGAAGGCGCGGCGGTGCACATCATCGATCCCCGCCCCGGCGATTGGTTTGTGGGCGACGTGGGCAGCAAAGCGGACCTGGAGCGGTTCGCCGCGTCCGTGATCGACCGGAGCGGGCATGTAGATTGCCTGGTCAACAACGCGCCGCCGCTGATGAAGGGCATTTCTGCCTGCACCTACGAGGACTTCTCAAGGGCGCTGGCCGTGGGCGTCACCGCGCCGTTCTACCTGACGCAGCTGCTGATGCCGCACTTTGCGCCCGGGGCCGCGGTGGTCAATATCTCCTCCTCCCGTGACCGGATGAGCCAGCCGCAGACCGAAAGCTATACCACCGCGAAGGGCGGGATCGCCGCGCTGACCCACGCGCTGGCCATCAGCCTCGCGGGAAAAGCCCGGGTCAACAGCATTTCACCGGGCTGGATCGACGTGACGAACAGCGATATCGCCGGTCCGGACGCCCTTCAGCAGCCCGTAGGACGGGTCGGCAGGCCGGAGGACATCGCGGAGGCGGTGCTGTTCCTGTGCTCGGACAAGGCGAGCTTCATCACGGGCGAGAACCTCTGCATCGACGGCGGAATGACAAAGCTGATGATCTACCACGGGGAGCACGGCTGGACATTCGAAGCGTGAACCTCCGGCCGGAACCTCGTCACTTTCCGTAGGTCTCCAGACACCAGCGGGCGATCCGCGCGATCAGCTCCGCGGGCAGCGGGCGGTCATACGGCAGGCGGATTGTGCCCTTGCTCACGTCGTAATCCTTCAGGTCATCCGCGAAGACCGCCGTCGCCTCGCCGCCCGGGTACAGGCCCAGGTGCTTTTTTGACGCGGCGAAGTGGATCAGGTTCCTGCCCCGCCAGTAGGTGGGCATGGACCAGGAAATGCGTTCCTCGGCTTCGGGAAGCGCGGCGCGCAGGACCGCCCGGACCTCATTCAGCCGCGGTCGGACGGCTTCGTCCTGCTGCGCGATGTATTCGCTGATATCCTTCGGTTTTTCGCAGAAGTGGGACTGGTCCTGCTTTTCAAACGTCCTGTGGCACCTGGGGCATGTCCACATACGGCGGCCTCCTTTTTTGTTGATGATGCTGATTATACCGGATCATTGTACGGAAATCAGGCGCAGGTTCATGTCCGGTCACCGGTTTTCCGCTGGTTTTTTCGCACCGGATGTGCTATCATAACGCCAGCATACCGTCCATCCGGATCTTATAGGAGGAAGTGCATCATGAAACGAATCGCAAAGTCCTGTCTGCTGCTGGCGCTGATCCTGTCCCTTCTGTGCGGCGCAGCCGCCTCAGCCGAGAGCCCGCAGGCCGGCAGCCGGGACGGTTACAAACTGGCACAGGTGGTCACCCTGAGCCGGCACAACATCCGTTCGCCCATGTCCGGGAGCGGATCCCTGCTGGGCGATCTCACGCCGCATGAATGGTTTCGGTGGACCAGCAATCCCAGCGAACTCTCCCTGCGGGGCGGCGTCCTGGAGACGATGATGGGCCAGTACTTCCGGCTCTGGCTGGAGAGCGAGGGCCTGATCCCCGAAAACTGCCGCCCGGAGGAGGGCGCGGTCCGCGTGTACGCCAACGCCAAGCAGCGCACGATCGCCACGGCGCGCTACTTTACCGCCGGCTTCCTGCCCGTAGCGGAGGTCCCCGTCGAGTGGCACGGGACCTATGACGCCATGGATCCCACATTCACGCCGGCGCTGAACTTCGTGACGGAAGACTATGCCCGGGATGTGAACGCACAGGCCGCTGAGCTCGGCGGCGAAGCCGGCCTGGACGGATACCGCGACCGCATGGCGGACGCCATCCGCCTGCTGATGGACGTGACGGACATGGCGGAAAGCGAAGCCTACCGGTCGGGCGCCTACGGCAGCCTGACGGAGGATCCGACCGTCCTCGTCCTCGAAGCGGGCAAGGAGCCCGGGATGAAGGGGCCCCTGAAGACGGCGACCTCCCTGGCGGACGCGTTGGTGCTCCAGTATTATGAGGAAGCGGACGCGGAGAAGGCGGCCTTCGGCCATGCGCTCACGGAGGACGACTGGCGGCTGCTGCACGCGGTCGTGGACACCTACAGCGAGGTGCTGTTCACCCTGCCGCTGGTCTCAGTCAACGTCGCCCATCCGCTGCTCATGGAGATCCGGTCCGAGCTGGCGGCGGAGGGACGGAAATTCACCTTCCTGTGCGGGCATGACTCCAACCTGGCCAGCATGCTTGCCGCCCTCGGCGCGGAAGACTACCTGCTGCCCGACGCGGTGGAGCAGCACACGCCCATCGGATCGAAGCTGGTGTTCGAGCGCTGGCTGGACGAAAGCGGTGCGTCCTGGTACCGGGTGAACCTCGTATACCAGAGCGCCGCGCAGCTCCGCGGCCTGACGCCGCTGTCACTGGAAACGCCGCCGTCCGTCTTCCCCATGCGGTTTGCCGGCGTGGAAACCAACGCGGACGGGCTGATCGCGGAAGCGGACCTTCTGGCGCTGTTCGACCGGGCGATCGCCGCCTATGATGACCTCGAAGCCGCTTACGGCGTCAATGCCCTGGACGACGCGGCCTGAGCGGACGCATATCGGAAACGCTTTTCCGTCCGGTCTGCCGATTGTCCCGTGACCGTCAGGCCCGGGGACGACAGTCAGAGCAGTCCCTCCGCCATCAGCATCTCCAGGATCCGGGCTTCCCGTTCGAGCATGGCCGCGTGACGGCCCTCCGCCGCGGCTGTCCGGTTCTTGCGGATGGCCAGTGCGGGCGTCACGTATTCCAGCCGGTAGCCTTCATTGGCTTCATACGCGTCGAGAGCCTGCGCGACCGTTTCCGGCGCCGCCTCGCAAAGGTAATAGTAGTTATCCTGGAGAAAGCACTCGTTTTCGTCCCACCCGCTCTTTTCCACGCGGTGCACCAGCCCGTATTCGCGGACGCTTTCCGGCAGGACGACCAGACCGGCTTCCTCGCGGGTCTCGCGGATCATCGCCTCGACCGGGCTTTCGCCGGCTTCGATGCCGCCACCCGGGAACTTGTAGAAATCATACCTGAGACTGTGGATCATGGCGGCCTTCCCCTCGGCAAGGATGATGCTCCGGGCGGAAGGCCGCACCTGCGTGCGCGTGCACAGCGCGTAATCGTGTTTGTCCATTTCAAACAGCAGCCGCATGGTATCCTCCTGTTATTGCAGATGATCGTCCCAGTCACGCCAGTTCACGAAGGATGTGCCGTTGATGGTCATGCTGGTATCGCCCAGATAATATACTGCGCTGCGGACATCCTACGTTTCCCGGGCAGCGGCGTACTTTCTCGCTTTCGCCGCTGCGCTGGTCTCCGCGTCCACGCTGCTCTTGATCTCGATTGCAAACGTGTGCCGCCAGTCGGCGACAGCGTCGACTTCCAGATCCCCCCTGACCGTGCGGAAGTAGGTCAGCTTGGGCTTCTTGCCCATGTTCATCCGGTCCTTCATCAGCTCCGCCACCGCAAAGGTCTCCACCACATGCCCCTTGGACGGGCTGGGGATCAGATCCTCCTTGCTGTCCAGCCGCAGCAGATGGCACAGCAGACCGCTGTCCACAAAATACAGCTTCGGTGACTTCAGTACGCTTTTCCCCAGGCTGTTGCTGTTTGGCTCATGGGAAACACTGATTCAATGAGGTGGTTAGATGGCGCATGGATGATTTGGTCTGATGAAGCCGTATGAAGCGAGACGTAGCAGCGCTACGTTGAGCGGAATGAGGCAAAATCAGGCCGAATCAGACTTGTGCCAGATATGCCGCCGAATGAATCAGCGGTTCCCTAAAAATGGATGATATAGGATGCTTCAAGGACCGACAGCCAGTTCCTGACCGTAGGTCCGGAAACACCGACTTCGCGGCCGATTTTTTCCATGGAGAAGATCTGCCCGCTGTTCACGGCGCAGACCTGGTTATGCATCAGTTCAAAGTTTAACATGGTACTAATTCAAAGTCAACAGGTGTATCAACTCAAAGTTTTATGTTGTATTAATTCAAAGTTTCGCCATGTATCATCCTGAAGTTTTGACGTTTCAATGATCAAAGCACAGTGATTTATACCGAAGTCTGTTTTTATTAATTTTCATACTTTTTATTTTTCTCAGGCATCACAAAGCAGGAAAAACATAAAAAGTAGGTGAGAAACGAAGTGGTAACTGCGGAACTGAATCCAAAGCTTCCGCCAATTGATTCTGTGGTTGAGGCCGCAGGCCGAGCCAAACGGCGTAGAAATGGAAATGAAGCAGATACAATGCGGAGGCCGTGCAGGGAGCACATCCCAGTGACGTACCCGACCGCCCTTGAAGTCACGGGAGGCTGCAGGCCGAACCGTCGTCATTTTCCTCAGCCGTCCATCCTCAAACCCAGTGCCGTACCTACCTGTCCTCTGCGGCACGGAATCCCAGCGTCCGCCGGTTCACCCGGCGGATGAGGCCGAAGGCCGAACCGTAGGCGATGGGATGGGAGTGCCGCAGAGGACATGGCGGGGGAGGTGTCGGAGGGGCACCCTCCGACTGTAATCCGCAGCAGCGGCATGT
>CACXEB010000158.1 GCA_902766515.1 uncultured Eubacteriales bacterium | reverse complement strand
CCTTCGTTCGTCTCTCACATCTTCTCTTTTACCATCTTTACTATACCCGTGAACAGTAACGATTTTTGCGCATTCCGGCACCTGATTGCAACAAAACGCCGCGCTGCGCCGTCTTATGATTGGAAGGATCTGCGGACCCTGCCGCGCTTTGCCATGGCACGGGTTCGACTGAAGGAGCTGACCTGATATGAAACGCATTATCCTGACACGCCTGCTCCCCGTTTTCCTGGGGATGCTTTTCCTGCTGCCGTCCGTTGGCCGGGCGGAGGAAGCCCCGTTTGTGGCGGTCCCCTGCTCCAAGGACGGCGTGGACGCGTTCATGGAAGCCTTTGCCGCGGTCTGTCCCGGCGGCATCCTGAACGGCATGCCCGCCGACGAGTCCCACTGCTGGAATGTCACCCCCGACAGCGTGGCGGCGCAGACGGACATCCGGATCTTCAAATTCAGCAATTCCTGCGAGAGCTACGCCCTGGCGGACGGACAGGCCTATCACCTCTGCGACGGCCTGGGCGGGTCCGGCTTCCTGAACGCGGTGCCCTGGGATTACGATGGGGACGGCCGGACGGACCTGATCACGGCGTCCTCCTGGGGCTCCGGGATCCATCGCACGGAGATTTCCGTATTCATCCGCGCGACGGGCACGGCGAAGGTGCTCTATTCGACGATGCTCGAGCCGGTCGACCCGGGCGATCTGGCCGTCGTCCTGGAAACCCCCGCGCCCGGCGCCACGCCGGAGATCGGGCTCCGTCTGGTGGATATCCGGAACCCGGACCCCGCTGATTTTGCCCATCTCCGGTACCGGGTGACCGGGACCTGGCTGCCCTTGCCGTTCCTGGTCACCCGTCTGCCCCGGTGGAACGGGGAGGCCGCCGCTCCGCTGCTGGGCGCCTGGTATCTGGAGAGATCCACGGAGATCCTGGCCGTGATCTTCTCCGAAGACGGGACGATGACCCTCCGCACCATTGACGCTGAAGCCGGCACGTACGAGGAGGATTCCGCGCGGTACTGGATCGACGGGCAGAACCTCATCTATGAAGCCCTGCGGGAGACCGGCGTCTGGCCGTTTGCCCTGGAAGGCGATACGCTCAGCCTCTACCTGTTCGGGCCGGAGCCCATGGTCTTCACCCGGCTGTCCGGGGCCGACAGCGACTGGTGGGCAAAGCTCCGCCCCCGGTACCGGCCCGGCGACACCTCGCGGGCGGTGATCGATTACGGAACGTCGGAGCGTTTTACCCGAGAGGAGATGGACGCGGCGATCGATGTCATCCGGGAGACCTTCGCGGGCTGGTACGGGTGCGAAATGGACCGCCTCGTCTATACCTCCGATGAGGAATCCGCACGGGAATTCGAATACTACGCCGGCCCGGAGCGCCGGAAAACCGGGCGGAACTATGTGGACGGCATCGTCTTTGCCTCCTCCTTCCGTACGCCCCCGGAGGAGGAGGGGTCCCCCGCTTCCGGACTGAATCCGGACGACACCTACACCGGCTGGCGCTGGATCCTGCTGAAGACAGACGCCGGCGCGTGGGAGCTGGTGACGTGGGGATACTGATGACGCATCAAGGGAGCAAGCGGAAATGGTATTGATTCTTTTCGCCGCCGTGGTCATCGGAAACATCTGGATGATGCATGCCAGAAGGGAAGAAATACGGCAGCATCGCGATCACCGGCTCAGCAGGTCTCCGCTGAAATGGAAGCTGGTCGCGCTGAGCGCCGCGGACGCCGGGATCATCGGCTTCCTGGTCTTTTTCTGGTGCGCTTTTGAAGCGCACTGGTACAACCGGCTCTGCGTCATCCTGCTGGGCGTGCTGGCGGAGGCCCTGCTGGTCGGGCTGATGGCCCAATGGCTGACGGGCAGGCGGTTCGCGGCCCTGTGCGTCTGCGCGGTGCTGGCCGCGGGCGGGCTCTGGGGCGGGTACCGGTATGACCGGTACCTGCGGGACATCACCCTGCCGGAGTACTTCCGCTATGAGACCTTTACCCCCTTCACCGCGGGCACGCTGGCCGTTTCCCTGGATGAAGCCCCCGCTTTCCGCTTCAGGGACGGCGACAGGCTGCCGCGGATGGACGGGGCCACAGCCCTCTATCCGGTCTACGCGGCATTCGCCCAGGCCGTTTACCCGGCTTCCATGGCGGAAATGGATCCGTGGGACATCCGGGAAACCGTCGCCTGCCATACCACCGCTTCCGCCTACCGCGCCCTGGTGCAGGGACAATGCGATATCATCTTCGCGGCCGGCCCCAGCGAGGAGCAGGAAGCCTATGCCGCGGAGCAGGGTGTGACGCTGAACTACACCCCCATCGGCTGGGAGGCGTTCGTGTTTTTCGTCCATCCGGACAATCCCATCGACGGCCTGACCCTGGCCCAGCTCCGGTCCATCTACAGCGGGGAAACCACCCGGTGGGACCAGCTGGGCGCGCAGGGCCTCGGCGTCATCCGGGCCTACCAGCGGGACGAGGGCAGCGGCAGCCAGACCGCCCTGGAGCGCTTTGTCATGCGGGATACCCCGCTGATGCCGGCGGACAGGGAATCCCGCGTGGACGGCATGGGCGGCATCGTGGAAACCGTGTCCGCGTACAAAAACCACCGGAACGCCATCGGGTTCTCTTTCCGTTTCTACTGCACCGCGCTGATGAAAGGCTTCGACGTGAAGCTCCTGTCCGTGAACGGCGCCGCCCCGACGGTGGAAAATATCGAAAACGGCACCTATCCGCTGGCTTCCAGCTTTTTCGCCGTGACCCGCAGCGACGCCGATGAGAATACGCAGGCCCTGCTCGAATGGATCTGCGGCCCCCAGGGGCAGGCGCTGGTGAAAAAGACCGGTTACACGCCCATGTATGACTGAAGAAAGGAATGATGACCATGAAACGCCTGCTGCTGGTTTGCATAATGATTTTCTGCCTGATGCCGCTGATGAGCGCCGCGGAGCAGGAGCTTCCGCCGCTCCAATCCCCCTTTTACCAGGTCCGGCGCGCGGATAATCCCGACACCGGCGACACCTGGGCAGTCATCAGCCGGCAGGGGCGTGTGATGGCGGAGGGGACTGCCCCGGCCTGCCACAACGTCCCGGCACTGGTCTTCGCCGAGGGCGACCTGATCGGGCTGCGGGAGGACGGCGGCAACGCGAGCTGGTACACATTCTACGATGTCGCCAGCGAACGGATTTCACGCGATTACCAGAATGTGATTGCGCTGCGCGGCGAAACCGTGCTCTTCACAGACTATCTGGAAAAAAGCTGGCGGATCGTGCTGGCGGACGTGTTCAGCGGCGAGGTGATCCGCAGCCGGCCCATCGACATGCGCACGGCGGAAGGCCGGGTGACCGGCGCCGAGTGGGTGGAAGACAGCGCGTCCTGGCGGATCACCTATCCGGCCGGGGAGAACGATGAAGAAACGACCGTGCTCTTTCCCGCGGTGCCGGACGCGGCCGGTTCCCTTTACCCCATCCGCGAAAACGGCCTCTGGGGCTATATGAATCGGGCCGGGGAAACGGTGATCGCACCGCAGTGGGCCAAGGTCTGGCCGTTCGACGGGGAGTGGGCGCTGGTCAGCACCGTCCCCGTCAGCGAAACCGCCGACCCGCCCTATGGCAACGGCATCATCGGCCGGGATGGACAGTACCTGGTCGCGCCGCGGGAGGATATGACGATTGTGGACTATCCGCACGCATGGCGCATCCGCTGTAGAAACGACCAGGGCCTGTCCTGCGAAGGCTTTTTCGACAAGGCGAGCGGCTTCTGCCAGCCGCCGGTCCCGGCGTACGCGCATGTCATGCTCTGGGACGAGGACGGCAGCGGCCCGATCGCCATTGAGAACGCCGACGGCCTGACCGGCTACGTGGACCGGACCACCGGCGAAACGGTGATCCCGTTCATCTATACCGGCGACGGCGACGGCGTCTGCTTCCGGGACGGCTTCGCGATGCCCGCGGACGATCTCACGGTCGTGGACGCGGACGGCCATACCGTCGCGATGGGCGCGGAATCGCACCTGATCGACGCCGGCGGGAAAGAGGTCACGCTGCCGGACGGCATGAGCGCCGTCTCCCGCGTGTTTGACGGCTGCCTGATCGTGACCATGCCGGTCCCGGACAACGATGGGGACTTTGAAGACGACTGGGGGGATGATGAAACGGAATGGACCCCGGACAAATCCCCCGATCTCCCGCTGCCCCTGTACCGTGTGGATCCGATCACGGGAGAAAAGACGGCATTCGATGAACGGCAATTATGGGGCGGGGACGACGCCGTTTACGGCTATGCGCTGGTCCGGACGGACGGGACGGTGCTCTATGGACCGGACCCGGACATCTTCCGCATATGGGAAGCGGACGCAGACGGCATGGTCTGCTTCATTTCCTACGACGACCTGTGCGGACACATGGACCTGAACGGAACCGTCCTTGCGGCGCCGCGCTACCGCATCGACGCCGGCGGCGCGGTCCCGCGGTACAGCTTTTTCAACGGTTACGCGGTCCTGGAGGACCTCGGCGAACACTTTCCCGCCACCGGGCGCTGGGTGATCCTGGACGCCGCGGGGCATGAAGTCTTCAGCCAGCCTGCCGGTCAGGCGGACGCTTTCCGGCTGTGCGGCCACGCGCTGGAGCACGGCCTGGTCTGGTATGAGACCGAAGCCGGCTACGGCTTCATGGCGCTGACGGCGCAGGGCGTCCGGGACGTCAGCGGCGCGGTGTACGAATCGTCCCTCGGCTGCGGCGCGTACGAGCGCGGCGAGGGGATCGGCTTCTCCGAAGGCCTCCACCCCGTCAGGCAGAACGGCCTCTGGGGCTACATCGACGAGCAGGCAGCATGGGTCATCCCGCCGCAGTACGACAGCGCAGACAATTTCCGCGACGGCCTGGCCCTGGCGGAGAAGGACGGCAGGCTGATGTATATTGACCGCAGCGGAGCAGTGGTGTGGGAGGAGCACTGACCATGAAACGACTGATGATGGTTTGGATGATGATCCTGATACTGAGCCTGTCCTGTGCGGTGGCGGAAACACCGGCAAACCGCCTGGGATTCACGCTTCTGGAGCAAATGTACAGTGACGGACAGAACGTGATCCTCTCACCGGTCAGCCTGTCCTTTTCGCTCGGCATGGCGTCGGAAGGCGCCGCCGGACCCACCAAAGAAGAGATGGTCCGCCTGGCGGGCCTGCAGGACGGCGATCCCGCGGCGTTGATCGCCGGTCTGTCCGCCAAGGGATTCCGGATCGCGAACGCCGCGTTTATCGCGGATGACCTGCCTGTTCTTGAGGACTGGCGCAGCGCCGTAGCCGGAACGTACGGCGGCGGGATCTTCCCGCTCGGCAGCCAGGCGGAAATCGACGCCTGGGTACGGGAAAAGACGGATGGGCTGCTGGAACGCGCCCCGTCTGACCTGCAGGCGGATACCAGGCTGGTGCTGCTGAACGCCGTGGCGATGGCGATGGACTGGCGGCTGCCGTTCTATGCCGAAAACACCCATGACGCCATTTTCCATTCGCCGGTCGGCGACCGGACCGTTCCCTTCATGGGCCAAACCTATGATTGGTATACCATATACGGAGAGCGCGATGGCGTTCAGCTGATCCAGCTCGATTACGCCGCCGCCCACGACGGCGTTGTCATGCTGATCGCCCTTCCGCCGGAGGGAGAACTCCCCGGCCTGCTGTCAGCGCTCCGGGAGGAGGGATTGGATTACTTCTCCTGCATGGAAGCGACCCGGCGGGAGGTCACGCTTCTGCTGCCCAAAGCTGACATCACAGCCCACGCGGACCTGACGCTTCCCTTGCAGGCCGCAGGCATCCGCACCGCGTTCACGGACGCGGCAGACTTCTCCGGAATCTCCGGAATGCCGCTGAAAATCGACTGCGTCCGCCAGGATGCCCGCCTCAGCATGGATGAAGAAGGGACCCGCGCGGCTGCCGTGACCGAAATCGATCTGCCCGCGACGGAGGTCATACCGTTCGAGGAGCCTGTGCTGATGAACGTCAATCGTCCCTTCACGGCGCTGATCGTTGACCAGACAACGGACACGGTCGTTTTTGCGGCCGTGGTCGCCGATCCGGCCGGGGAAAATGCGGATTAAGCAGAAAGGAATGAAGATGTATCCGGATCGCCGCTCGAAAAAGAAGCGCTCAGGGCTGAAACGGTTCCTGACGGTCCTTTGCTGCGTTTTCGCGGCGCTGAGCATGATCGCTTTTTTGCCGATCCTGCTTTCCCAGGGGAAGCCCTGCGCCTATGACGATGCCCTGCTGGGAACAAGCCAGGAAACCATCGCCGCCTCATGGACACGCGTTTATCATCGGGAGAATGACAAAAGCATTGCGCTTGAGAGCAGCAGATACGGACTGTGGCAGCGGGATGACGAACAGATGGTGGCTGTATTTGAGGACGGTAAAGTATGCGACTATCTGATCCGCAGCCGGACAGACGGTTCACTGCGCGGATCGGTGGAGGCCAGCTTCAGCGCCCTGTCCACCTGGCTTCAGCTGAGATTTGGCATGAAGCCGGCCAATACGCATGATTATGACGTCGGTTCCGGCGACAGCATTGATTCATGGCTGACCAGCGACGGAAAGGTTGTCGTATGGTTTGACTCATCCGAAACCATGGTGCTTGACGCCTTTACGATGGATCATGCCGCCGGATTTGTTCCGCTTACGCTGCTGAACACGCTGGTCCATCTCCCCTATATCCTTTGGATGCTGGCGCGGTACAGGCTGTTTGCCTGACGAAACTGGTTTTGGTGATGATCCTGTGCCTGATACCGCTGGGCGGACTGGCTGAAGAAGAAAACGCCCCTGCCAACTTCCCCATCCGCAAAAACAGCCTCTGGAGCTGCGCTGCATCTATTCCCCAATTTTAAAGATTTCTTGATTTTGGGGAACAGAGGGTGGATGAAATCGAACCCTGAACTGATGAAAGCTGACCACAGCAGGGCTG
Source organism: uncultured Eubacteriales bacterium (assembly GCA_902766515.1). The sequence goes on along the minus strand of CACXEB010000158.1, from coordinate 2,258 downwards.
TGGTGTGGGAGAAATGACGTATGGTAATCACAATTGAGAATCAGGAGCTGATAACAAGTTCTTTGCACTGCCATGACTCATATTTTGATTCTTTTTCGGCTGACATGGAACACCATGCATTGCGCGTCACACTGACGAAATCCTGGGCTGGAAACATAAGGGAAATACAGTTTACAGATGTCATCTGCTGCTCCATGACCGGCTTTGAACCATGGGGCGAGGGTAATCGCATCCTTGCATGGCAAGTTCTTTCTCAGGATGAAGCATCTGCTGCTTTCGCTGATTTGATCCAGCAGACAGATCATGACGATTCCTGTGATCTGTCATTGCTGCTATGTTCTGAATTCGTACTCAGTAGCGGCGACAGAGTCCGAATTGCCTGCAGTTCTGCGTGCGTTGATTTGTGGGAGGAGGAATGATGATCATGAAACGACTGATGCTGGTTTGGGTGATGATCCTGTGCCTGGTGCCGCTGGGTGGATGGGCGGAGGAAGAGACTGCCTCTACCCTCTACCCTATCCGCGAAAACGGCCTCTGGGGCTACATGAACCGGGCGGGGGAAGTGGTGATTGAGCCGCAGTGGGATGAGGCGGAACTGTTTGAACAGGGATATGCTGCCGTCTCCATCCATACAGAAGACCATGAAGATAAGGTTTTCATCATTGATCAGAAGGGACGATCCATTCTTGATCCGGACTGGGAATACCTTGCAGGTGATGTTTTTATTGACCCGGAGACTGAGCTTTGCGGCTATTTTGACCGAAAGAGCGGATTCCTTCAGGAACCTGCGTATGAATCGCTGTCGCCTTATGGAGGAACGGATGCTGAGTGTATCATCGCCGCGCGGTACAGTGGTACATATGAAGAAGCCGAACAATACACTTACGAATCCTTGCTGAAATACGGCGCTGTACGCAAATCTGACGGCAGGATCATTGTTCCTTTGGAATACACCGGCGGAGACTATGGCGATAATGGTTCATCAGAAGGCTATATTCTGTTAGTGAACGGAACCCGCGGCATGGCGAGTGATACGGCTGACGGTCTGGAATACCATCTGTTCGACAAAAATGGAAACGAAATCAGTTTTCCTGATGGCATTGAGCCCTACAGTTTACCTCATGAAGGCGTGCTGACGATCAGGCGGGGACTGGGGGAGATTGAAAAGGTTCTGCATCCGTCCGGATGGGGGCAGGTCTTTGGCCTGGCAAAACCGGACGGGACGGTCATTGTGGAACCTTGTTATGATTACGTGTTCGAAGCCAATGACGGCATGGTTTGCTTCTATCAGGATCATCGGAACGGATGGATGAACCTTTCAGGGGAAGTGAAGGTGCCGCCTGTCTGCCATTTGAGCGGGGGTCCTTTACCGCAGGCTTTTTATGAGAATGGATATCTTGTCATCAAAGATACAGATACACAGCGCTGCGTCCTGTTTGATCGCAATGGCAGGGAATTGTATTCCGTGCCGACTCAGGAAAACGACATAATCCGCAATATCTCCTGGGTCATGAGCAATCAGTGTTTCTGGTTAAGTATCACATTGAACGGAACCACACGCTATCAACTCATGAAAATCGAGGATGGGCGCGTGATTGCGGTAACCGGGCCCGATTTTGAGAAAACAGGGTATTCCTGCTCTCCCGACAGTGTACTGTGGAGTAATGAAACTGAGCTGTCGGATGAACCGATACCCGCTGGTATCGGCCAAAAATGCGGATTCATTGATGCAAATGGTACTATGGTCATTCCCTTTGAATATGATGCCGTTATGTACTTCTATCACGGCCTGGCCCTGGTGGAGAAGGACGGAAAGCTGATGTATATTGACCACAGCGGGGCTGTGGTGTGGGAGGAGCGGTGACCATGAAACGCCTGATGCTGGTTTGGGTGATGACCCTGTACATACTGTAGTTCTTGATTGGTTCAAGAAAGGCAGGAAAAGACAAATGTTGAAGAAACTATGGATGATACTGCTGGCTGTGATCCTGTGCGCCTGGGTTGTTCTGCCTTTAGGCTGTGCCGAAGAACAGGAAGTGTTCCTCGGTTCGTTTTCAATGGATAAAACCTACAGCGGTGATCTGCTGTTCTATGCCCTTCAGACGGCAGAACGGGCTGAATCGTACCGGGAGATCATGGTCACGGTGTATGAAACAGCTTCCGATGCCCTGGTCTTTTCGTTCACGCCGGACAGGGCGTCTGATCACTGGGGAATCTGCTGGGAGCGGGACAGCTATGACATCTGGGTGCAGTCCGGG
>CACXEB010000157.1 GCA_902766515.1 uncultured Eubacteriales bacterium | reverse complement strand
GTTCGCCACCAGCGAGCACGTCCGCTTCCTGGCGGATCAGACCGTGGTCAAGGGCACCGCACGCTATGACGGCGCTCCGGCCATCGCCGAAGCCTTCGTCGCGATGAACATCGGCAACAGCACCCCGGTCAAGGTCGCCACCTTCGCAGCTGACGGCGCCAACACCGTAGCGGGCATCCTGCTGCCGGCCACCGCTTCCGTCGCCTCCGGCGGCACCCTCGCCCTGCCGGCAGTGATCCTGCCTCTCGGCCTGGACGCTCCGATCGCCTGGACCAGCGCCACCACGGCGAAGGCCACGGTTGACAGCTCCGGCGTGGTCACCGGCGTCGCTTCCGGTTCCAGCGTGATCACCGCCACGGCCGACGGCAAGACCGCGACCTGCACGGTCACCGTCACCAACGGCTGATAACCCTGGAGGATCATCATGAAGACAATGATCGCTATCCCCTGCATGGATCAGGTCCACACGGACTTCTTCCGTTCCTGCGTCGGCCTTCAGACCGAGGGCCACATCCAGTGGACAACCTGCCAGGGCTCGCTGATCTACGATTCACGGCACAAGCTCGTTGACCTCGCACTGGCCGGAGACTTTGACAGGATCCTCTGGCTGGATAGCGACATGATCTTCGATCCTTCCCTGTTCAGGCGCTTATCGGAGCATTTAGACCAGGGAAAAGAAATGGTATCCGGCCTTTACTTCGGCAGGAAAGCCCCGGTCCATCCGGTGATATACCGCCGATGCGAGCCGGAGATCCGGCATGACGGACTATTCCCGCTTGCCGAATTCTTCGACGAGTATCCGGACGACAGTATATTCCCTGTCGCCGCCTGCGGCTTCGGCGCCGTCATGATGTCGGTGCCGATGCTGCGGCGCGTGAAGGAAAGCTACCCGATCCCATTCTTCCCGGTAGACGGCTTCGGCGAGGATCTCGCCTTCTGCCTGCGGGCCCGGGAGCTCGGCGTCACCATCTGGTGCGATTCGAGCATCAAACTCGGGCATACCGGCCTGGCGGTCTACAACGAACAGCTCTTCCTGAAGCTCAAATCGATGAAATAACCACGCGGACCGATTCCGGTCAAGCGCCGCCTGGACGGGACACAGGCACCTGAGAGCAAGGGGCGGCAGCTGCCGCCCCTTGTCCCATGGAGGGAGAAAACGATGACTGATGCAGCAACCTTATTGCCCTATCTGAAAATTGACCTCGGCATATCAACCGCCGCGTATGACAACCGGCTGACGCAGTATATCCAACACGCCCAGGTGGCGCTCCAGCGCGCAGGCATCACGCTGAACAGCGGAGACGACCAGCTGACCGTGATGTACGCGGCCTGGCAGTGGCGGAAACGCGATACCGGCGAAGGCATGCCGAGAATGCTGCGCATAGAGCTCAACAGCCGCCTGTTCTCCGAGAAAATGGTGACGTGATGGATGATGTAATTACTCTCATTTCCATTACACAGGCCAAGAACGACTACGGCGTATGGGAAAAGACCCTGACGGAAACGGAAGTCCTCTGCCAGGTGCGTTCCATCACCCGCCAGGAGTACTTCGAGGCCGGCAGAGGCGGGCTGAATCCGTCTTTCCTGTTCATCATCTTCGCCGGAAACTATAACGGCGAAAGCATCTGCAGGTTCCACGGCGATCAGTACAGCATCTATCGCAGCTACCATGTGCCCGGCACCGATTACCTGGAACTCTATGTCGAACGCAAAGGCGGCACGAATACGATACCGTCCCGGGAAGGAGCAGACGATGGCACGCAGCAAAACAGTCAAGCCGACGGACCTCAGCAAGGCGATTGACGAGATCCTCAAAGAGTACGGCGACGAAGTCTACAACGTCGTAGAAGACTGCATCGACGAAGTCGCCGAGGAAGCAAAAAACCGGCTGCGGGCAGTGAATCACTTCCGGCGGGAAGCCTCCGGAGCTTATGCCGGCAGCTGGGTGAATGAGAAACTTCAATCGAAGCCGCTGACCGTTCACCGCGCCGTCCATAACGAAAAACACTACCGGCTGAGTCACCTGCTGGAAAAAGGCCACGTCATCCGCAACGGAACCGGCAGGACCTTCGGCAGAACAGCCGCCTATCCGCACATCGCCCCGGTGAACGACTGGGCGAATGAGGAACTGGTGGACATGGTGAAAAGGAGACTGGAACGATGACCTACAAGGAAGTTAATACGTTGATTGCAGGCATCGGCCTGGATTACGCCTACAACCATTTTGATGACGACACGGCGCACGAGCTGCCGTTTATCTGCTTCTATTTCAGCAGCGCGGACGACTTTATCGCAGACAACAGCAACTACCAGCGGATCCGTCTGCTGGATATCGAACTGTACACCGAAAACAAGGACTTCACCCTCGAGGAGACCGTCGAAAACGCACTGAACGAAGCCGGTCTCGTGTACGATAAATCGGAAACCTTCCTGGATTCCGAACTGATGTACATGGTTGTATTCACAACCAGCGTTGCAATTACGGATGACGCAGCTGCAACCGAAACAATTACGGAAGGAGAATAACAATGCCTGATCCTATTGAAAACAAAGTACGCTTCGGCCTTAAAAAGGTGCATTACAGCGTTCTGACCGGGACCTCCTACGGGACGCCCGTGGCCATCCCCGGCGCGGTCAACCTGGATATGAGCCCTGCCGGCGACATCACCAAATTCTATGCGGACAACATTGCGTATTATGTGGCCGTCTCGAACCAGGGCTATGAAGGCTCCCTGGAGATCGCGAAGATCCCGGACTCCATGCTCGCGGACGTCTGGGGCTTTACGATCGGACAGACCTCCAAGGTCCTGACCGAATCCGCAGACGCTGAGCCGAAGACTTTCGCGCTCCTGTTCCAGATCGACGGCGATCAGAACGACGACTGCTTCGTCATGTACTGCTGCACCGGCG
>CACXEB010000156.1 GCA_902766515.1 uncultured Eubacteriales bacterium | reverse complement strand
CCTTTTGACATACAGGCGCTGGGCCGGACCGTAGCCGGAGTGCACGCCGACGCCCAGGTACACCCGGTCCGCATACCGCGCGGCCTCCGCCTCCGCCGCGTCCAGCAGCATGCTGCCGATCCCTTTCCCGTGCAGGTGAAAGAACACGCAGAGATCCTGGATCTCCGGGCAGCCGCTGCCCGCCCACGGCCCCTCGGACGGATGCAGGACCAGGGTGCAGATCCCGGCGACGGCACCGGCATATTCCGCGATAAAGACCACCCGCTCATGCCGTTCCTGCTCCAGCCGGTAGTTTTCGTACGTTTCCGGCTGCGGGTGCCATCCATAGGACTTGTACGTGCGGTAAATGATTTCCGCATCCGCTTTTTCCATGCTGCGGATCATGATTGCTCCCTGCTGTCTGAATACTTTCACTTTCGTCCTCCCATGCCTGGCGCAGGCTTTTCCGCATTATATGGAAAACAGAGCGAAATTTCAATACATTTCAGAGGCTTTTTGAATTTCAAAACGGGATGCACCCGCAGATGGATGCATCCCGCTTTGTCTGTGGTTCTCTTGCCGCTCAGCGGAACGAAGCGTCGATCAGCGTACCGTCCACCGCGTTGACCAGCGCATAGCAGGCGGAACCGCTTTTGGCGGCGGCCGCGTCCTCGTAGAGGATCATCCAGACCGGCACGAAGACCATGCCGTCGGCCTTGTTGTCGGCACGGACCGCTTCATAAGTCAGCGCGACCCGCTGGATGGACCGGATGTCACGGTCATTCCAGGAGAGCGAACGGCCCAGTTCCTCGGCGAGGGTTGAGATTGCCGCGTCCGGCGCAATCAAGGTTTCGGGCGTGCGCACCGTTTCTCCCCGCGTGAAGGGATTCCGGACGGCGGCATACACGATGCCGCGGCTGTTGACATACACCATGACCTCATAACGGACGCCGGAGGCGGATGCGTCAATGCCGGCCGGGGCATAGCGCAGGAAGTATCCTTCCTCACTGACGGGGATCGCGCTGTAGTCATAGGGCTGCCAGTCGTCATCCACCGACAGGTTTCCGTCCGCAATCGCCTGCTCCCAGACGGCGCCCATGGCCTGGATCCGCTCCCGGCTCAGGTCCAGTGCCTCTGTGCAGACGTAATCATTGCAGGTGATGCCCAGCCGTTGGATCAGGTCTTCCGCTGCGGCCTGCGCCTCCGCCAGGGTGACGCCGGTCAGCGCCGTTTTGTCCAGGGTGAATTCTCCCTGATGGCCTGCCCAGTTCCGCACCCAGGCGCGATCGACGATCACGTTGGAGGGCGCTTCTGTGTAGTGGTCGTCCGTGAATTCATAGTAGAACAGGGCTTCCGGGCTCAGGTTCAGGATGGCGTGATCGGCAAAGCGGATCTCCTCCGTGCCCATGCCGGAGGCAATCCCCGTCCGGTTGAACCACGCCGGATCCACGACGGAAGTGAAGTCTGTCTCCACCGCGCGGAAGACCGGGAGGGTACCCGTCTCCTGATACTCCCGGGGTGTGATCAATTCATAGCCGGTCCGGTTTTCAATGGTGGCAGGCGGTTCAGATGCCGTGGCTGCGGGCCCGGTTCCGAACGCCGGCACACAGGATACGGTCCAGACAGTCTTCTGCATGGTGCCGTCTATTGTCCGCCCCTGCGCATCCATCTGCTCCACCCAGCTCTCCATCCGGATCTGGTAGCTGGTGCCTTCACTGACCGCGAAGCCATCGGAGGCCTCGAAGGAGAAGGTCAGGGAGCCGTCCGTGTTGCGGACGTCGTAATAGCCGATGCAGCCTGGCATCAGCATGGTCCCCCCGTCCACGCCCACCTCCATGGGCATGGAAGTGGTGGTCAGCAGCCGGCCGCCGGAAGCCTCCGCATCCGCAGCGATCGCCCGGGCATCTTCATTCATGGGAAAAAACTCGGGATCGTTCGCCAGTTCCAAGGGAACCAGCACATCCTTTTCGTGGACGGGCCGGACGGTGCCCACACCGTAGAGCGCCCGGTCCCTGTAGACGACCTCGTCCAGGGTGATCACCACGTCCCCGACAGTCACCGACTCGCCGATCCGGGCGATCTTGCCCTGCTGCAGGCTTTTGCTCAGCTCCTGATTCCAGTATCGGGCGAAGAAGTCGGCCACCTGGGACGAAAAGATGGCGTAAGCGG
>CACXEB010000155.1 GCA_902766515.1 uncultured Eubacteriales bacterium | reverse complement strand
TCGTGCTCGTCCGGATCCTCCTGCTCGTCCGGATCCTCCTGCTCTTCCTGCGGCTCGGGCGGCAGCAGCGGATTTTGACAGGAGGCGGATGATGATGAGATTTGGGAGAGCGCTGATCGCAGTCCTCTGCCTGGCGGCCTGCTGCGCTGCCGGGGCGCTGGACGGCGAGTGGCGGTATGAAAAGATGTGAGGAGGGTCTGCATGAAAATCACGGAGATGATCAAACGGACGAAGCAGGCGAAGCGTGAACCGCAGGGGCCCATGAAGCCGCGCTTCGTCTTCCAATGGCATATCACCGACGCGTGCGACCAGCGGTGCAGGCACTGCTACATCTACGCGGAGGACAGCGGGAAGGCGGGGGAGACCATGGGCTTCCCCGAGATGCGGCAGGTGCTGGCCAACTGCCTGGACTTCTGCGACCACCTGGGGTACGCGCCGTACTTCTGCATCACCGGCGGCGATCCGCTGCTGCATCCCCGCTTCTGGGACCTGGCGGAGCTGCTCTCTGAGCTGAAGATCCCCTTTTCGATCCTGGGCAACCCCTTCCACCTGACGGACAAGGTCTGCAGGCGGCTGAAAAAACTGGGCTGCAAGTCCTACCAGCTGTCCATCGACGGGCTGGAGGCCACGCACGACGCGCTGCGCAAGCCCGGCTCCTACCGGGAGACGGTGGATAAGATCGCGATGCTGAACGCCGCCGGCTTGCATTCCGCCGTGATGACGACTGTGAGCCGGCTCAACATGGACGAGCTGCCTGCCGTGATCGAAGCCATGGCGGCCGCGAAGGCGGGCACCTACGCGTTCTCCCGCTACTGTCCCACCGGCGCGGACAAGGACGTCGGCATTGCGCCGGAAGAGTACAAGGCGCTGCTGGCCAGGTGCGCGGAGACCATCCGCGGGCTGCTGAACCAGGGCTGTACGACCGTATTCGGGAAGAAGGACCACCTGTGGATCCTCTACGATTATGAGCGCGGGGCGTTCAAGATCCCGGAGGACGTGGATCCGGGCGTGATCTACGGCGGCTGCCACTGCGGCCAGAGCCACCTCACCCTGCTTCCCAACGGGGATGTCTACGCCTGCCGCCGGGTGCTGAACAGCAAGGTCGGCAACGCGCTGACTGACGATCTCGACCTGATCTGGGCCGGGCCGATGGAAGCCTACCGCCACTACGATCAATTCAGGAAATGCGCCGGCTGCGAGCTGATGCCCTGGTGCCGCGGCTGTCCCGCCGTCGCCAGCGCGAAGGACGGCGACTTCTACGCCCCCGATCCCCAGTGCTGGAAAGCAGTGGAGTGACACTGCAGGAGAACACGCGGCGTACGTAAATGGCTGCGAATCCGATTCAGAGCGTCTCTCCGGAGGCGCTTTTCCTGTGCTCACCCGATGCCGAATGTGTCCGCATTAAAAACAGCGCCTCCCGGAAGGAAAGCACTGTTGTTTTTTATCTTTGGGATGTTTACAGGGGCAGATGGCTTCCGCTCCTCCTGCACCGGTACCGGACCGAGGGACCGTCGGGATAGGTAACGACGGTCTTTTCTGCTGTGAACCCGCACTTCACGTAGAAGCCGACGGCCTCGTCGTCCGTCTCCGCCGTGAGGAGGTCCGGCCGATCGCTGTCGATGGCTGTCCGGATCAACTGCCGGCCGATGCCCCGACGGCGGCACGCTTCAGCCACGGCGATGCCGAGGATGTCCGCCCCGGTGTCGTTCCGGCGGAGGACCAGCATCCCGAGGAGGCGTCCGTCCTCCTCCGCGGTACAGATCCGGATCTGCGGGTCGGCGGTCCATTGCGCCCATTTCGCCCGGAATCGCTCCGGGGTCGGCCGGTACATGCACGGGGCGAAGACCGCATACGCGTCCGCCGGCGGCCGGTCCGGGGGGACAGCGGCTCCTTTGACGTTCAGCATGCGGCCGGGGCTTTCTTCGCCTGGTACTTCATGAATCCGCAGCAGCCGATCGCGGACAGCGGCGCAAAGCCGAGCGACCGGTAGAAGGCGATGGTGGCGGGCGTATCGTCGGTGGTCAGCTGGATCTGCCGGACGTCCGGGTAGCGGGCGAGCAGCGCCTTCAGCAGCGCCGTGCCGACGCCCCGGCCCTGGCGCTCGGGGAAGACCAGGATGTCCTGGATGAACACCACCGTCGCGCCGTCGCCGACCGCCCGGAGGAGTCCGAGCAGCGAATCGCCTTCGTACGCGCCCAGCGTCAGCAGCGAATGCCGGAATCCCCGTTCCAGCGCCGGCAGGTCGTCCAGGTAGGCTTTCCAGCCCACCGCGGCGTACAGGTCCCGGACCTCGTCCTCATGGTAGGTATATTCTCTGATCTCCACGTTGATCCTCCTGGCTTGGTTTGATTTGTTTCGTCTGTCGAAGCTGAAAAACGGTTTTGCTTTGTCAGGTTATCATGGTATACTTGTGTTGTCAATATGGATTGACATGCTATGAGTTGTCATTTACCGATTTGCCAATTTTCTGTTGACAATACGTAATCTACGTATTATGATATGGATGCCAACGGAGGGAGTAGACGCCATGCAGTTGACAGGCAAGGAGATGATAAAGCTCCTGCTGGAGAATGGGTGGACGATATTGCGAATCGAAGGCAGTCACTACAGAATGGGTAAGGGCACCAAAAAGGTGACCGTTCCGGTTCATGGGAACAAGAATCTCGCGCCCGGCCTTCTCAACAAGATCCTCAAGGATACGGGGCTGAAATAAGCGCTGCATCACGCTGTGGCGCATGGCGCTGATAATGCAAAGGAGGCACGTTGTATGAAAACAGCTTATCCAGCCATTATTCATCATGAAGAAGATCAGTATTGGGCGGAGTTTCCGGATATTCCCGGCTGCTACTCCGATGGGGACAGCATTGCCGATGTGATCAGCAACGCTTCCGAGGCATTGGGACTGACACTGTGCGATATGATGGACGATGGGAACGCGCTTCCTGCGTCGTCTGACATCGCGGCAATTCATCCGGATGACGGCGTTGTGACGCTGGTGGTTACTGATCCATTCCTGTACAAGAAGAATACCAAAGCTGTCAAAAAAACGCTGTCCATCCCGGAATGGCTGAATGTCGAAGCGGAAAAGCGTCACCTGAACTTTTCTTCCATTCTTCAGCAGGCGCTCATTTCCGCCTTGGAATAACGCCGGAAGCCATCCTGCCTCCACTGCCGCCTCAACGGGGCGGCTCTTTTCGTAGATAAAAATCGCCCCGTTTGGGGCGATAAAGGATCAGATGAGGCTGTGACGCTTATGCGTTGTGCGATCGGGTCCTTGCCGCCGTATGCGTGCGGCATGAACGATATTCCGTACGTTACTTGATTATCACGGACCCGACAAGCGCTTCCGCGTGGGCGGCCGCCTCTTCGCCGATGAGCATCAGCACGATGGCGGTCCTGCCGCTGCCGAACGCGTAGAAGGAGAGCGGGCCGGACTCCGTCGTGCCCTGGATGATCGCGGCGTTGCGGCCGCCGATCTCCGTCATCTCCGCGGTGGGGGTGATGCCGGTGGAAGCGGGCAGGCCGTTGGCGGCGATGATCGGGGCGAGGGTGTCCACGTAGTCGATATCCAGCGGGTAGGCGCGGGCGGTGATGATATTGGCCGGATTCTCGCCGTTGATGAACAGCACCGCGGTGCCCTGCTCCATTGAGCGGTAGTGCTCCGGATAGTCCATCGCGAAGAGGTCGCCCTCCCAGCGCAGGAAACCCTTTGCGCTGTCAGCGGGCGCGGCGCCGCCCAGGAACTCCAGGGAGCCGATGAGATCCTGCTCCAGCGCGATGGCATCCTTGCCGACCAGGACAAAGGACATGATGTGACGGTCGCCGCTCAGAAAGACCATCACCGCGTCCTGGGACCCGGTCAGCCAGGTGCCGGTGGCGCGGAAGCCGTACCGGTCCCCGGACTGGATCAGCTCATACGCGCCGCTCAGCGACAGGTTTTTGCCCGAGTAGCTGGTGATCGTACTTTCAGCCAGCGGGTTGTCGTTCGCGGGATCTCCGGTGAAGCGGATCAGGTCGGTGATCGTGGAAAAGGCGATCACGGCGCTGCGCGTGTCCGGCGAGAGCACGACGATATCCCCGTTTTCAAGGGTGTCCAGGCTCCAGGAGGCGGGATACCGGAACGCGAAGACATGGTCCCGGTATTCCGTGGTATCCTCCGCCGCCGCGGGGAGAAGGACCGCCAGCGCCAGCGCCAGGGCGATCAGCAGGGTCAGCGTCCTTTTCATGGATATCTACCTCCTGAGGTGGTTGATTTCGGTTCAGGCTTCGGGCATGAAGGTCGCGAGGATCGTCTTGATCGCTTCGACCTGCTCGTCGGTGATCGGCTGCACCGATTCAGCCGCGTCCTGGGCGTAGGCGACAAACTGGAAATTGAGGCCCTTGAGCAGCGTGTCGGCGTACACGTATTCACCCTGTTCGTCCGCTGCCTTGATCAGCACGAAGGGGATGCTGCCCGCCGTGACGATGCCGAGCGCGACCGGCTGGCTGTCAGAGAAATCTTCCAGCATGACGTCCGCGTAATCCTGCAGATCTTCTGCGCTGAACTCCGCGAGGGAGATGTCGGCCATCTCCGCGTAGCGGATGAGGTAGGATTCCACGGTCAGGATGACGTCCTGCTTGTTGGTGAAGCTGCCCAGGAATTCGCTGTCCTCGTCAAACGCTTCGGCTTCCGAGGTGTCGTAATCCCAACCGTCGGGCAGGGTGATGGTGTAGTACGGGGTCTTGAGGGTCTTTTCTTCCGCCAGAGCGAAAGACACGGCGGACAGGGCCAGCAGCAGCGCGATAACCAGACTGAGCAGACGTTTCATGGATGTAACCTCCTTTTTTTTCGTC
>CACXEB010000154.1 GCA_902766515.1 uncultured Eubacteriales bacterium | reverse complement strand
GGCGTCAATATACTGGATCGGCACGGTCACGCTGACCACCGGCGTGGCGGTCGGCTGATAGGGCTGGTAACGGAATTCCACCACGGCGGGATTGGCGCGGCCGTTGGAAATGGTCACGGTGACGTAAGACGCGCTGATCAGCGTGTACCCGTCGGGGACCTGGCTGCGCTGCGGATAGACGTTGCCGGTGCGGAGCATCTGGATGTTCTGGGTGGCGAAGATCGCGCCGGTGCTGTTGTTGATGTAGTGGACCGGGACGACGACGCCCGTGGCCGGGGCCGGCGTGGCGGTCTGGTTGCGGTTCAGCCGGAAGATGACGGGGTTGGGGTTCGCGGCGCCCTGGGAAACGGTCACATAGACCACGGAGCTGCCGGACAGCGTGTAGCCGGCCGGGATGATCGACAGGTTGGCCGTCACCGTGCCGGACTGGTACATGGTGCGGGCTTCCTGCGCGACGATCAGGTTGCTGGCGTCCAGGTAATACACCGGGACGCGGATGCCGGTCGACGGAGTGGAAGTCGCGCTGGACTGGTAGCGGAAGGTCACGACAGCGGGGGAGGCTGTGCCGTTGCTGACGCTGACATACACCTGGCTGTTGGACACCAGGCGGTAGCTGGCCGGCACCTTGGCGGCGTTGGCGGAGATGTAGGTGTTGCCGTAGCACTGCACCGTGTCGGTGGCGATCAGCAGGCCGGAGTTATGGTCCACATAATTGACCTGCACCACGGCCGGGCGGGCCGGCGTCGCGGTGACCGGCGGGTAGGTGGGAATCAGGGTGGCGGCGCTGGCGTAGACCACGTTGGGGCTTTCAAACATCACCTGCTGGGTGTTCTTGCCGGCGATGCCGTCCACCTTCAGGCCGTTGTTGCGCTGGAAATGCTCCACCGCCTGCTTGGTCTGCTGGCCGTAGTTGCCGTCCACGCTGCCGGTCAGGTATCCCAGCTCCTTGAGCCGTGTCTGCAGGGCGCGCACGGCGGAACCCTTGTCCCCGACATACAGCGTTTTGTATGTGGTGGGACGCGGGCTGGGGGTGGGGGCGTTGGTCGGACGGGCCGTCGGCGCGGGGGTGACATAGGCTGTCGGGGTCGGCAGCGCTCCGGCCGGCATCGGCGTGATCTCAGGGGATGCGCCCGTGGCGGTGCCGACGAGCATCATCATGTACAGGAGAACAGTTCTGACCAGATCCATCGTGATAGCTCCCTTCTTGTAGTGGAAATGACCGACTGATTAAGAGCCGCTTCGTAATAATAGACGGTCCAGGGCCCGATTTTCGTGCATTAAACGTCAATAAATTTCCGGAATTCGGTCAGAATGCCGATCCCGTCGGGATAATGGGCCGCAAACTGGGGGACGGCGTGGCTGGGGAAGGAGTTGCCCTCAATGAAGCGCGGACCGTCCTCCGTGATCGCCACGTCCCAGGCGACATAGCGCATCTGGGGCACCTTGCGCATGGCGTTCAGGCACAGCGCCTTGACCTCTTCCCAGTAAGGGATGCGGAAGCCGATGATGTCCGTGCCGGTCATCGGGTGTTTGGTGAACACATGGCCCGCCTTGTCGGCTGCGACGGTCTTGAGGGTGCCGGTCTCCAGGTCCACCCGCGCGGCCATGCCGCCCTGGTCGACGTTGTCCATCACCTTGCCGTTGCCGATGCGCAGGAAGGCGTAGACGATGCCCTCCTGCTTGTCGCCCAGCAGGGTCGCGACCCGGACGGTGTTGACCGAGGTCGGGCACATCCGCGCCATCTCCGGATGCTGGACGAGCAGCTCCTCCAGCACGGCGTCGCCCATGCCGCGGATGCGGGTGTAGAAGGCGTGCGGATCGCTTTCCCAGGCGCTGCGGTCGAATTTCTCGATACCGACGCCCGAGGAGCCCTCAAGCGGCTTGTACAGCACGGCGGGCAGCCCGTCCAGGAAGGCGGTCAGCTGTTCCTCCGTCAGGCAGTCGTCACTGCGGATCCACCTGCGGCCGATCTCGCCGGCAAACAGGGTGTTGAACTCGGTCTTGTCGTCGAAATAATGCCAGTACGCCTTGTCGTTCATGCGGCGGACGATGCTGTTGGAGATGCCCCGCGTGATGACGGAGCGCTTCTGCTCATCGTTCAGGCGGTACATCTCGGCGATCATATAGTCCATGTATCCTGCGTTGTATTTGATGCCGCAGCGCAGCATGTCCCTGAGCAGCCAGACGCGGCTTTTGCCGGAACGCTTCTGGATGACTCCGGTCATTTTCCACATCTTGTG